>JALXCH010000447.1 GCA_026991005.1 Calditrichia bacterium
ATAAATGTAACTGCGAATTTGCGGCAGGAACTCCTCAAAATCGTACACCGTGTAATTAGCCAGAATTTTCAGGCTGTTGGTATTTTCCAGAACACCTGGTATTTTAAGACGAAAGACCGGTCGCAATTGGTAAATGCGATTCCAGTTATTATTCCCGCTACGGGAGGCATGGATGTAAATTTGATGATAAAGATAAACATTAAAATGGATAGCTCCTTCAAAAAAAGGACTAAACCGGTGGCGATAAGCCACATCACCGATAAATCGGATATCATCCTCATCGATATGCTGGGCGGTATCGGGTGAAGTATATTCATACTTTGTGTAAGAGAGAGAAGTGCTTAACTGATCACGGGGTGTAAAATTCCACCCCGAGAATAAAGTGAACGCTGTTTGCAGTCCCTGAATATTATTGGTGGAAAGATAGCCACTGCTCTGCGCACGAGAAGCCCGGTTTGTTAAACTACCGGTCAGGAAAGACAGGCGAGTGTGGATTCTGTTCCCCTGGTAAATGTATCGCAGACGATTGTTCAAACTAAATTCCTTGCGCTGGTTCTGGAGATCGGGATTTGTCTGGAATACATCGCGGTTCTGCACACGGGTTTCCAGATCGAAGCGGGAATTCCGGGTCAAGCTGTACACCAGCATATTGTACAAATAGCGGGCATTTACTTCTACATTCTCCAGATTTTGCGATTGCGCCAGATGGTAAGCGTTTTCGCGGAACTCGTATCCTACCTGCAGAGAATCGGAAGCATAAGCGGAAAAATCTTTGCGAAAGGAGAGAAAAATCTTATGTTCCTGATTACGGCGTCCCGGAAAAAAAAACCAGGAGCTTTTTCCGGATGTTGTATTATGATATCCCCCTAACTCGTAATCGCGAATATCCATATTAAATTCCGTGTACCATCCGCGATCTCGAAAACTGTAAATATCTTCTGTGGCGTAACCAATCCCCGGAGCCAGCTTAATACTTTTGTGCGGGTGATATTCAAACCGTTCCACCAGCAAATGCTTACTAAATTTCACAAAAGTATTTTCATCGGAAAAAATATGGGAGATAAAATTGGTGGAAATTTTTAAATATGGTCGGTACCAGAGGCTCCAGCTTCCCGTTAAATTATTTTCATCTTTCCATTTATTATCCAGATTTCCGCTGCGGAAAAGATTACTCAAAAATCGATTTTTCAAGAGGAATTGGCTTTTGCTGCCGGAATTGGCGGATAGTTCCAATCGCCCTTCCCAGAACCAGCTTAAATTGTCCTTGGACACCCCAATCTGATACTGACGTCCCTGTGGAAAAGCAACCCCCACCCACATCAACAACCCGATTACCCAGAGAAAACCCATTCCATTCTTCATACCGGGGTCAGTCCCTTTTTTCTTTGAAATAGAATATGAAAGCAAATCCCGATTAATGCAATGGGAATTGTGAGAAAAGAAAAAACAAAAGGACAATTTCAGAATGCTAAGTTTAAGAGTTTTCTCCCAACATAGCTGAGATTCAATATAACAATTTCTCTACTCCGTCATTCTGAGCGGAGCGCCAGCGAAGCGAAGAATCTCAATCCCCATCCATTAAATGATTGGTAAGTGCAAATTCACCACAGCCACAGCCGAATCTGTCATCCGGAGCTCAGCGAAAAATCCCGAATCCAATAATCAAAATATTTCACCCACCAGAGCAGGAAAACATAACAACAGAACACTTATCATTCTGCGCCCTTTTGAAGGTTGGGCGAAAAATCTTTAAGATCGTTACTCCTTCTGCTTAAGAATAGCAATGTTCATTCATTTACTTCGATATAAATTAGAACCCAATCCTTTTTGTCTCCAGAGCAAAATCATCGAAACTACAAAATAGAGCAAAAAGGACAGATTTAACGAACCACCCACAATCATACCGCCTACAGGTGCCGGAATTTTTTTGGCTATTTGCGGTAGGATCAGAACCCACAAAGTGGGTATAAAGAGCACCATCCATTTGGAGTAAAGCGTTTTGCGAAATAAAACGAGAAACAAAAAAGTAAACGTGGCAACGAGTCCTAAAATAAACATAACATTGTACAACAGCTGGATGTATTGAGAAGCATCGTTTAACAAAGCCTGGAACCAACTTACTTGGGGATCGGTAATGGCCTTTTGCGCCCTGAGCAGTAATCCGTTAAAAACAAAGGCTGAGTGGAAGGCACCGGCGCCCACAATTACCGACCAACTCAAACCGCCAAAAGTAATGGCCGCCAATGCCTTGCCTCCCGATCTAAGCGCCAGGAAGATGTGTCCGAAGCCGATGATGTAAAAGGCCGCTTCAATCGGTCCTAAAAGTCCGCCGACCATGAGTCGCGTGTTGGAAACATTACCCATAATTTGTCTGGAAATGGTATAAAATTCCGCTCCGCCGTAAAAACCACCGTACAAAAACCAATCAGCTGTAAAACCCATTAAAGTGGCTAAAATGCCGCTCAGGCCGGTAAGGTGTAAAAGTTTTTCTTCGTTCATATGCCATCTCTCCTTTGTGTTAAAGATCGATTCGTTGCTTTCTTCTTCTGTCAACTGTCTTTGCGAACCCGCTGCAGGCGGGTGAAGCAAACCTATTCACATTGTAAGGGATCGCCATGTCGCTCGCTACGCTCGCTCCTCGCAATGACAGACAAGGTGTCATTGCGAGCGGAACGCAGTGGAGCGTAGCAATCCATTACACATTGGGAAGAGATTGCTTCGTCGTGCTGATTCTCGGGACTCCTCGCAAAGACAGGTTTGGCCTCAGGTTACTTTCCTTGATAAAGCATGACTCAAAATCTCACATCAATTCAGTATTGCCACAATTGCTTCGGGCGCTTTTTCAGCGCCACCAAAGGAGTGTGCCTTAGTTTGCACCAGAGGGACAATGGGTTCTTTGATGTCCTTTGCCAGAAAGCACCATTCAAAGTAGAACAAAAAAGCCATCACTCCCACAAATTATCTTCTTCTAAATTTAGCAATGTTACCTATTCAATTAACGTGTGTTGCCAACGTTTAGGAAACTACCGGACATTGCTATATTATCAGGGAGTTAGTAGCAAACAGTCATTAAAATATTTTATTCCTTAATCTTGGCATATAAAAATACAATCCATTTTGCCCTGGAGGGAATAAAGGCACCTACGGAAGGAGGATATAAATAAATTCCGACTCGATAATCCACTTTTGAAAATTCTCGGGTTATCCCCAGATTTTTTATAGCATACCAGGCAGAATCGGCTTTTACTCCTAAATTAAACGTTGAATCGTGTGCCAGGCTATCTAATAAAGGCAAGGAGATATATTCATAATGATATATAGACATGGGTTCTTTAAAGATACCTGAAGAAATATTAAAAGAATCTGCCGGTACAATATGCCTCGGAAAAAAAATTTCACCTTCTCCACGCCAGACTATGGTGCCGTAAAATACCGTATCCGCAGATTGATCCAGCTGAAATAGAACCGAGCCAAAATCAGCGGGATAGACAAAAGAGACCATAAAGGGAAGGCTATCGGAATCCGAAGCCTGATCTAAGGCAAAAGTTCTTAAATTACCCCCTTCAAATTCATAGGTTTCAAAATCCAATAGTAATGTAGCAATGTTAATCGCATTCTTTTGCAGTGCCATTTCATTTTCCAAACTGGTTACCGGCTCAGTTGATTTTTCGCAACTAAAAAGAAAAAATAATGCAAGGAGAAATAACCTCAAAATCCTACTAATCATCATTATTTACCCTCCATGTTTATCAGTCCCAGTTTTATTTCCATCCAAAATTTCCTTTTGTTCAATTTCATAATAAAAATTTGTTTCTAAAATTTCAAGGGATTTATCTGGTAGAAAATTAAAAAATACGGGATATAGTAAGAGGACAAATTAATTCCTATTTTTTCCACCTCCTTATATTTTCATGTTTCCCTCCGGCAACATTTTTCTTCCCCAATGTTGCCTTTTGTCAACAAAATTTCCACAATCCCCATTTTAGGGTTGCAATTTTTCTTCGATTATATTAATATTTTACGGAAATGGTCTAAGTAAACCAGTTATCCCGGGAATTCAAACAAAAACCTTAGTGAGTTGGGCCTGTTTTCGGGTGGTGATTAAATCCGGAGAGAGGGAAATTTACGAGTTTTATCATGGGATTGACATTTTTGAAACGCATTTGGGGCAGGAAGCCTTACTATCGTATTCATTTCTTTATCGTTCTATTGACACTTTTGATTACTTTCATTTCGTTTTACCTTTTTCCTTTTCCGATTACCCCCCATAAGGGGCATTACAAAATTCAGGGTCACAATCCCTATCTTATCCCCTATTATCATGACTTTGACCACGATGGGTTTAGCGAAAAAATTGAATTAAAACATAATCCCGTAAATAACCGATGGGCAATTAAAGG
>JALXCH010000448.1 GCA_026991005.1 Calditrichia bacterium
GGGCTCTAAAGATGAAGAAAAAATATACCAGTAAATGGCTCTTCTTCCTGGCCATATTGTTACTGGGCCTTTTGGTGGGAAGCGCTGGTGCGCAGAATTCCACCATCTGGTCGTTATGGTTGGGAACACATTATACCGGATTCAATGATTACTATTATAAAGTTGCGGAATTCGACCGCGGTGTGGAAGGTGTGATGCCGGATGGGATGTGGGAATTTCAGTTCAATTATTTGCGTCGTACCGCCACGGGAAACTGGGGGGTTCAGGGATGGTTTTACGATCCCAAACGAATGAACTTCACTTTGGAAGGAACTTCTCTGAATTTATTCCGTGCGAAGGTGAGTTACAGCTCCTTTTACCGCCAGTGGCAACGGGATTTGATGAATAATCTGGTGGTTCGCGAAGCCAAGGATCGCGAGGGTTCAGCTCCCGGCGGTAAAATGATTACCCACAACGACAATTTCCCGGATCAAGATTACGGCTTTCAGCGGCAACAGATTACCACCGATGTCGATTTCTACATTCCCGGAATGAAAAATGTCAAGCTGTTTGTCAATCACCGTTCCATCCTGGAGAAGGGTACGGAACAGCATTTCCAGACCATGCACTGCTGGTCCTGCCATGTGGAATCCCATGTGGTGGATTTGGACCGGCAAACGCATTCGGTGAGTGCCGGGATTGAAGCGAAGGTGGCCAATTTCCTGCTCACGTATCAGGCAAATTATCGCCAGTATCAATCCAATGTGGGGCCGATTGAAGCGCTGTACGATTCGGCAGCTCATCCGGTACGCGGAACCAAATGGACGGATCCGAACACCGGCCAGGTAAAAAATTACTTTGTGGAATTTGGTTCCCGGGAAATTTTTACCGGTGAGTCGGTGCCCATCGTGGTTCCGGAAAAATTGAACAAATTGGTTCACAAAGTAAAGGTGAAAGGAAATTTCGGTCGGGCACGCCTGCTGGCTATGTATGCCAATTCCACCACCAAAAATGCTGAACAAGATCTGAACATGACGGGGAATCAGGCGAGTGCGCGATTGGATTTTCTGGTAGCAAAAGGAAATCGCCTGGTTGCCAGAGCCGGGTATAATCGGTTTGAAAATGATTCAGTGTTCATTAATATTCCGCCATGGCGGGAAGGGCGTCCCGGTGGTGGGCAGGTGATGGCCTGGACGCGCTACTCGAACCTTACCCGTACCGAATTATTGGGCTCGCTGGAATATATTTTCCAGCCAAACACCAAATATCGTTTGAGTTTACTGGCGGGCTACAACTCTCGCGAACGGGATGATTATCCCTACAAAGGAGCGATGGACAAAACCAGCAAGATTCGCGTGCAGGGCAGTCTGCGGTATCGTCCCGGAATGAAATTTACGGGAAATCTGAAACTGTATTACGACATGATAGACAATCCCTTTGCTCCCTACAAGCACATGTTCGAACGCAGCGGACGGGAAGCCAATCTCTCGCCTCTGCCGGATAACAGCTTTGTGTACTACTTCCAGAGGGATGCGCTGCGCTATGGAGATATTACCATGCTGCCCACCAATGCTATTGGGCTAAAGCTGGATCTTTCTTTCCATCCCACGGAAGCACTTCAGTTAACGGCTGGCCTGAACATGAATATGGGTACCAATGCCGATGAGTCAGAATTGTCTTTCAAGCAAACCAGCTATCAACCGAAGTTCGGATTTAATTTTATGTTGGGTGACAAATTCGATTTCTTCGGCAGTTATTCCTACCTCTATCGAACGCAGAATGGAATTGCGGCAGTAGCAATGATGGATGGCTGAGCAGGCCATTTATTTGGTGCAGGTAGCACCATCAAACATTTTGGTTCTCTGTACAGCGAAACGAATTACTCCAGCAAATCCCATCTGTTAACCCTGAATATGCGCTATCACCTGGCAGCCCGAATGCAACTGCATGCGGGGCTGGATTACAGTATGAGCGAAGCTTCTTTTGATCCAATTAAAATGCCGTCCGTATCGGAGGATGTGTTAAGCACCATTGAGGCTGGCTATTATGATTATAGTATGATTCATAATTACTCCGATCTCTCCTATAAATGGATGCGGGGAAATGTTGGCGGGGAATATTCCCTGAGCGATAAATTTGCCATTACTCTGGATCTGGATTACTGGAATCTGAATGACGCGCAGGGCTGGGTGTATGGCGACGAAACGGGCTCTTTCTATGTGATTCGAGCGGGATTCCGGGTTATGAGTCTGGGATATTAAGCTCCTCCCAATTGGTAAACACAAGGGCTGTTCGAAATTTCGGGCAGCCCTTTTTCTTTAAGGAAAAAAGTGGTAAATTGTTACGGGTGTGGAGGACGTGACGGTTGTTCAGGGAAAGGAAATTTTAAAAACAAAACTCTGGAATTTATGATGTGAAATACCGCCAATCCTTTTAACTTCTCTATTTTTCCGAAAATTTAAAAGGAGCGAGGTGCCGGAATGAAACGGATGTCTTTTTTGCTGGTAATTTTTTCCTTCAGTTTACTGCTGTGGAGACCCATTGCCGCTCAGCAGGATGATGCCCTGGAACGAGCGTTGCGCAAGCTGGCGGCCAGCCTGCGAATTAAAACCCGGATGATTCAAATTAAAGATCCCATTATCTATCTGGGATTCCATAACTCCGGTGTGGTTTCCGATAGTCTGGAAAAGAAAATTGAAGATGGTTTTCTGATGAAATTCGCAGGGATTGTGGTGTGCAGTGTCCATGAGGACGAAACAATAAAACAGCGCTTCGATCGCTATCCTTTAACCGGATCAACACTTTCGGCGGAGGAATTGCGTTCTTTTCTGGATGAGCCCGATGGCTATCCTTACATCCTTTATGGTATCGTTACAAAAAACGAGAAAACCCGGAAGCCGGAGTTAAAAGCATATATTTTTCATCAACCCAATAGTAAAAGCTATGTTTCGGTGATTGCCCATTTGCCCTGAGGTATGGGGTATTGGGAAGACAGGGATAAAAAACAGCTTTTTTGAAGTTAAAATTTTTACATCTAATTTCAAAATTCATCCTTCAAAATATCTTTGTTAAATATAATTAATTCCCATCCATAAAATTTTTCATTATATTATTGCGCGTTAGGTAAAATAAATTGCAGGTGTAGATGAGCATTGACAGAACCTGCTGGAATAGAGATTTACACAATAAAGCCGAAAAAATTTTTAAAACACTTAAATAGCGGTTGATTCTGGATAAATCCTTATCGTTAAAAGAGTAAATTCACGCGAGCGATTGTTAAATGAAAAAGATATTTTCCCGCTACGAGAAATGGCTTCAATTTTTGAAGAAAAAGAAATTGTTCTCCTATTCGCTGGATGATGTGATTGTTAAGTTTGTTCTGGCGTTGGTGCTGGTTATTGTCATCACCTCCATGCTTCCCAGCGAACGACCTTTTGAATACAGTAACCTTACTGTGGGCAGCATTGCTCAGAATGAAATTATTGCTCCGTTCGATTTTCCGATTATTAAATCCGAAGAAACCCTGGAGAAGGAACGGCGGGAGGCTATGTTGAGTGTTCCACCGGTTTTTAACCGGGTGGGCAATATTTACGATATTCAAAAGTTAAAAATCCGAAATTTATTTGAAGAATTTAGCCTTTTCTGTAAGACTGCATATCCGCTCTCCCGGTCGAAATCCACTGCCAGAACGAAACAGTATGCTTCGTTGGCAGATAGTGTGATTCAACAAATTTCCCTGAAATATAATTTGAAACTTTCCCCATCGGATTTAAAACAGCTCTGTGAATTGGAGAAGAAGAGGGAACTTAAAGATTTTCTGGAATATTTTCTTAATTTATTGCACACGGTTTTTCAGGAAGGAATCATTAATATTCCCGTAGAGCAGATTGAAGAAGGTAAAGTCACCTTTATTCAAAATGGAATTGAAGAGATTTACGATGCGAATCAAATCCTGGATGAGGAACTGGCTCGCCAGAAGGTTTTAACTCAAGTAAAAAAGCGTTATGCTCAGGATTCTTTTGAGTTCGCTTTTGCCCAGAAATTACTGAACACTTTTTTAGTTCCCAATTTAATTCTGGATGAGCAGGAGACGAAAAAGCGGAAAGATAAAGCTGTTCACGATGTTCCCACTACCAGTGGTTTTGTGTATAAAAATCAGCGTATTGTGGACAGCCACGAGATTGTGACACAGGAAATCTACCAGAAACTTCGCTCGCTGGCAATTGCTTTAAAGGAACGAAGCAGCCAGCGGGGCGGATTCTACCGATTTTTGTTCCTTCTGGGCGAGTACATCTTTTCTATTCTGGTGGTGCTGGTATTGGGATTGTACATTTTTTATTATCGTCCCAAGCTTTTTCACGACAATAAACTGCTGTTTTTAATTACCACCGTTTTATTGCTCCAATTCTTCCTGGCAA
>JALXCH010000449.1 GCA_026991005.1 Calditrichia bacterium
TTTGAACCTCCGTGCTACCAGAGAATGCCCCAATTCATGGAGTAACACACTCACAAACAACATGACGGAAGTCACCGTACCGGCAAGCCAGTATTCCCACACCGGCCAGTGTTTGAATTCCGCCGGGAAATAATCCACAGCCAGCATCCAGCTTAATAATACGAAAATAAGAAACCATGAATAGTCCAAACCAATAGGGATTCCCAGAATCCTTCCCAAAAAAATATTTTGTCGATTCATCATTTTGCCATTCAAGAATTTGGTTTTTGTTTCCGATAATTAAAAAAATCGAAAGTTTCAATTATTTTAAAAACATAGTCACGGCATTGTTTTTTTCAGATAAAAAACTTAATTTATTTTTACCTTAACGAATGGAACATCCATTCGAAAATAAAGATCATGGCCGTATGCTTTTCAATTTTATGAAAGATTTAGAAAATATTCAATAGTTATTAAATGTGATATGTAACAAATAAAGAGCAAAATTATTTGATATTATAATTTACAAATTGGTCAGTTATCTTTACAGAAAGAGCAACGCGTGAGGCGTAAATGTAGGAATTTCTAAGTCGGATTGTTCTATAAGATTAAACATGATATTACAGGAAAGAATTAATAAAAAGGATAGGTCATGGTATGGAACTTGTTTAAATCATCATCCCTTTCTTCCCTGAAACGGGCGCTATCTTCCGGGAAAGAAGAAGGTACCATGAAGCCTGAATCTAAATCTGGAGAAGCGAAGAAAAAGGAAGGGGATAAATCTCCTCCTAAATTAACATTAAAACGGGCAGATCGGGAGCCACCTCAAGGAGCAAAGAAAAAGCCTGCCGAGAAGCCTCAGGCCAATGTGGCCCAAAAAAAACCAACAGAAAAAAAGAGTGATGCACAACCAGAACTAATAAAAAAAGAAAGGAGATCTAATATGGCTCAAACAATTGCAGAGCGTCTGGAACAGGTGCTAAAAAATCTGGAGATTGTATCGCCAGATATTGAAGGTACAGCCATAGCCAGCGGGGATGGTTTAATTATTGCATCAAATCTGCCCCCGGGTGTAGATGAGGATCGAGTGGGTGCGATGAGTGCCGCAATTTCCGCTCTGGGAGAACGGAGTGCCGCCGAACTCAACCGCGGTGAAGTCCTTCAGGTGTACGTAAAAGGAAAACGTGGTTACGTAGTACTCACCAATATTGGCTCGGAGGCCGTATTGATTGCTATGACCAATGATCGGGTCAAGTTAGGTTTGTTGTTCTATGAATTAAATCGCGCGGTAGATGAAATTAAGAACATTATCTAGGTGCCCTGAAGGAACCAACAAGGATGCATCTTGTCTGGTTAAAAGAGTATATTGACTGAAGGAGAGACTATGGCACAATTAACATTATTCGAAGATCAGAACCACCGGAATATTCTATTAGAGGATTACGCCACCGGGGAAATGGTACCTTCCAATCAGCATCTTATTATCCACCGAGGACAGGCCATGTTGCTGGATCCCGGTGGCCACAAGATACACAGTAAACTATTCGCCGACATTTCCGGTATGATCTCGCCCAACAATCTAAAATTTTTATTCTTTTCCCATCAGGATCCCGACATTATTGCCTCCGCCAACTTCTGGTTGATGATGACCAACGCCATTGCTTACATCTCTGAATTGTGGATTCGCTTCATTCCCCATTTTGGAGTGGATCGCCTGGTCATCAATAAAATCAAAACAATACCCGATACCGGCATGCGCCTGAACCTGGGAGACCTGACGCTGCTCATCATCCCGGCTCATTTTATGCATTCACCAGGAAATTTTCAGGTGTACGATCCCTATTCCAAAACTCTTTATTCAGGTGACTTGGGAGCTTCTCTGGGGACGGATTACAAAATTGTTCCGGATTTCGACAGCCATATCCAGTATATGGAAGGTTTTCATAAACGGTACATCTTTTCCAACAAATTGCTCCGACTATGGGCAAAAATGGTACGTCAGCTTCCCATCGAAACCATTGCACCTCAGCATGGAGCTATGTTTAAAGGCAAAAAAATGGTCGAGCGATTCATCAATTGGGTAGAAAATTTGAGTTGTGGTCTGGATATCATGGAAAATGTGTTCAAATTGCCCTGATAAAGATAAACCCTGCTTTTAAAACAATCTTTTTCTGAGTACTTTACACCCCGGATGCGATAACGTATCCGGGGTTTGTGTTATTGGAATATTGCCAGTTGAAATCTCCTAAAAATTGAAGAAATATCTTTCTCGTTTTGAAATGGCAAGTTCCGAAGGTACTTTCTTATCTCAAAAATCCTTTTATTTACAAAGGAGCCATTATGCATCTGGTAATTCTTCACGGATATTTGCTTCAGGGAACCGGTTCCAATATTTACGTGGCCAATATTGCCCGGGCCTGGAAGGCGTTAGGGCATGCCGTAACTGTGGTGTGTCAGGAACGCCAGGCCGGGTCGCTACCGTTTGTGGATGAGTTTGTTGCCCCGGGAGAAGCGCTTCCCGAACTTCCCCCTGCACCGGGAACGATTCGAGTGGTGGTGCCCGATATTAACGATTTACTTCCGGTGTATGTGATGGATCGCTACGAAGGTTACACTGTCAAACTGATACCGGAGATGAGTTCAGAAGAAATGGAAACCCACATTCAGCTAACCGCTCGTACTTTGCGGGAGGTGGTTGAACAGGGTGCCGGGTTGGTGCTGGCAAACCACGTGCTGTTCGGCCCGGTAATCGCCCGCCGCGCCCTGGAGGGCAGCAACGTGCCGTATCGAGTGAAAATCCACGGCAGTGCCATTGAATATACTCTGGTACCTCACCCGGAGCTTATGCCTTACGCGGTGGAGGGCCTCTCCGGGGCAGAAACGATTTTTGTAGGTACCCGCTACGTCCGGGATCGAGTGCGGGAGGTTTTTGCATCGTTTGCCGAAGAAATCGGTCTGGCGGAAAAACTGCGCATCGTGCCGCCGGGAATGGATCCCCGGTTGTTCGATTTACCCGAAAGTCTGGAGGCAAATCAGCAGCGGTTTTTGGAGAAAGTGCGGGCGCGCATTCGGGAAAACCCTGCGGGCCGGAAGCATCCTGCCCTGCCTGACACCCGGCAATTAACGGGAGAAGCGTTGCACCGGGAACTGCTGGCACTGGCAGATAGTTACGACCAGCGGGCTACGGATGCTAATCTTCCGGAAAAATGGCTCCCTTTGCGGGAAGAGGAACCGCTAATTCTCTATTTTGGCAAATTTATTCCGGCGAAAGGCGTCGGCGAGATTGTGCTGGCCATTCCCCGCATTCTGGAACGCATTCCCCAGGCGCGGATTGTCTTTGTGGGATTTGGTGCCTATCGAGAACATCTGGAAGGGATGATCCGGGCATTAAGGGAAGGGGACGAAGCGGCCTTCCGCGCATTTGCCCTGGCGGGTAACTTCGTGGAAGACCAGAATCCGCAGCGCTGGTTTCGCCCCCTTTCTCCACAGGAAGCCAGCCACATTACCGTTACCGGAATTCTGGATCACGACACTCTGCGAGATCTCCTTCCCCTGGCCAGCCTGGTGTTGGTACCCAGCAAATGGCCGGAGGCGTTTGGCATGGTGGCGGTGGAAGCCATGGCTGCCGGGGTGCTGCCCCTCTGTAACTACCACGCGGGTTTAAAGGACGTGGTGGATGTAGTGAAGCAGGATGAACCGGCTCTGGCCGAACTGATGAAGTTAGACCGCCAGCATTTTGTGGAAGAACTACCCGAGAGAATCGAAACTGCCCTGCGTTTTCTTTATCCCGAGGGCTTTCGGGAGCACCTGCAACGCCGCAACGTTGCCCGACGACTCAGACAGATTGCTGTGGAACATTTCTCCTGGGAAGGCATTGCCCGGCAGTTGCTCCAAGTCCCCGGCACCTCGTTGCTCCAAGTCCCCGGCACCTCTTAGGTGCCGGGGACTTTTTGTACTTGCATTCTTTTAATATTACCTGTAAATTTTAAAAGTATGATTGAAAATTTACAGAAATATCGCTTTTTGCGCGACTACCTCCCGACCCCGCCCAAAAAACGCATTGTACTGATTACAGGAGCGCGACAAACCGGGAAAACGACTTTAGCACGGAAGGTATATTCCGAGTTAAATTACCTCAATTTAGATGCCCCGGAAAACAGACAAATCGTGCGCGAAATCCCTTCCGCCTCCTGGGGAAGTGACGTTGGGATAGCTGTGATTGACGAAGCACAAAAAGAACCCGTCGTGTTCGAGAAAATTAAATACGCTTTCGACGCTGGCGATATTGATTTTCAAGTACTTTTAGGTTCCAGTCAAATTCAGTTGATTAAGCGGATTCGAGAATCCCTGGCTGGACGGGTGTTTATTTATGAACTCTGGCCGCTTATGATGAAAGAACTGCTGATTAACGAAGGGGAAAAAGAAGTAACCCCACCATTGGTCGATCGTCTGTTTTCTGAAGATTCCCTCGAAGAGATTTTCTCCCGGGTACCAGCCACTATGTTCGACCAGGACTTTGCCCAACGTAGAGCGGCGGAAGATCATTTATTACGCTGGGGCGGAATGCCCGCGCTTCTTGCTCTGGAAGAAACAGAACGATCGAAATGGTTAAGAGACTATGAATTCACTTATCTGGAAAGAGACCTCGCCGATTTAGCTCGCTTAAACGATCTGTTACCCTTTCGGAAAATGCAAAAATTAACCGCTTTACGCTCGGCAAATTTATTAAATTATTCCGAATTAGCCCGGGATGCAGGTATCTCGACCCAAACAGCACGGAATTATTTGCAATACCTGCAAATCTCTTATCAGGTGATTTTGCTTCAACCGTACTACCGGAATTTAACCAGTTCCGTGGTAAAAACACCCAAAGTGTACTGGCTGGACGTGGGGCTCTTGCGCACACTAACGGGATTTGAAGGAGAGGTTTCCGGCGCAATTTACGAAACCATGGTAGTTGGTGAACTATTCAAATGGATGCGCACCACTCAAAAAAACGGTGAGTTATATTTTTACCGCACCCGATCCGGTTTAGAAGTGGATTTACTGCTCCAGACTCCTTCGGGCGTAACGGGTATGGAAATTAAAGCCCGCGAGCAGGTATTCCCTTCCGATGCCACTTCTCTGAAAAAATTAGCAGGTGCATTAAAAGATCAGTGGCGGGGCGGAATAATCATTTACCGTGGGAACCGCATATTTAAGATGGGTGAACTGCAGATCTGGGCAGTGCCCTCCTGGCGATTATTTAGTTAAATCGAAAACCAGTGATTCAGCTTAATTAAAAACACATTGTCCCCGGGAACCTGAAAGAGATCTCTCAGGTCGCGATTCACAGAAAAATCCCCGTAGCCATCCACACCGGTGCGCCCCTGAGACCACACCAGATAGAGCAGCGAACCCGGCGCATATTCCCAGCGAATCACCAGATTAGAACGAAACTGCTTGAAATTAAAATCGGGGTTTCCGATGGTATAATCCACTGTACCATCCCGATCTTCATCTATCCGATACACACCATCCTTTGCATCGTAGTGAATTTCCTCTGCGGTAAATGTGTGAAAACGATCCTCATAGCGCTGCGCCCTGGGATGGGTAACCCGCTTAAAGTGGGAATATGCTCCCGCCGAAACAAATGGCTGTCCGTAATACTGAATGGTTAAATCCGGGGTAATACTCAAATTCAACCGCAGAACAATGCCCAGCGTTTTTTGATGAATCCGTGCCAGAATATAGCGTTCTTCATCATCTTTTTGCACGGTGCTCACATATTGCAGATTATCCGTTCCCCAATTGTAAAACGGTTTGAAAGAAAAAGTGAGATAGTTTGTGGGTTTCACGTACAGTCCTACACGGATATTCCGATCGTGGGTAATGCCATCATCGTTCTGGCTTATGAAACCGCCCAGGTTCAAAGACCAGGTTTTGCGGGAGTCCGAGGATAAATCGATGAAATAATTCCATTGTCCTTCAGTGCGGAACAGGGGGCCGCCCCGTAACAGATACGGCGATAACCCCGACATCTGTCGATTAATTCCGTTGTAGAATCTCCAGTAATTTCGGAATTCTCCACCACCATTCAGGTTACCACCGGTGAAGAGATGCTCGCCTCCAAAATTCCACCCCTGCCACTGGTTGATATTCACCGAAGCCCGCCGGAATATTCCCCAGGGATTAAAGAGCCGATACCCCACCCAGATAAACTGCATAAGCTGGTCGCTCTGGCGTAAATAGCCGATATCATTCAATTCCAGCCCAGGCGAGCGCCAGACACCTCCCACAACGTATTGCCAGTGGGAATTTCCCACGCGCCCCACGCCAATGGTGCCACCATGCCCCGTTAAAACCGTACGATTGGAATCCAGGTGCACATAATTGGCGTCCGGGCGCTGGTAATAGCGGGCAGAAGAGGTTTGCAAACGCAGCATCGCTTCGGGGTCACCTTCCACCCGACTACCTACCAAGCGCAGATCCAGCATATACGATTTGTTCTTCCAAAAATGTTGAAAATCGATTCCTCCGCTATAAGCCGAACGGGGTAGAAAGTGTAAATCCCGGGAGCGAATGCTACGAAGTGTGGAAGTTACCATCCCTCCAATCACCGTATTTCCCTGGCGGAAATCTTTTTGCAGACGTCCTACAAAATAATTGGTAAGCGGCTCTACCGCTTCCTGGCGGCGAACTCCGGCCGAATCGATTTGCGCTTTCTCTTCTGCTGTAACAGCTTCCAATAAACCTACCGACCAACCCTGTGCTGTTTTTCCGCTCAGTTTGGCTGCTCCCAGAATGGTGGTTTGCTCGGGAATACGGGTGTATTTATTTCCCGTTAGCGTGGGTGAACCCTGGGGCGCCCGTCCAATTCGCCGACTGTAAAAGAGCGATTCGCGGGACATTTCTCCTTCCCCAAAAGCCAGAGGAAACTGAAAAATATTGCGCCCTTCAATGAAAAAGGGGCGCTTCTCCTCAAAAAACGTCTCAAATGCCGTTAAATTCACTTCCGAGGGGTCGGCTTCCACCTGACCAAAATCCGGATTTACCGTTAAATCCACCGTAATATTTTCGGTTAAACCGATTTTCCCATCCAGCCCGCCGGAGAGACGGGTATCCCTTCCATCGGCAAAGGGATTGCCTTCTTCTGCCGGATACAACCGTACATCGGAGACCGCGTAGGGGAGGAGCTCGATTCGCCGTGGGGGACGAATGTTCTTTATCCCTTCCAGATATCCAAAGTAAGAAACAAATCCGCTGGAATTTTTAGGAATCATCTGCCAGAGGTCCAGCTCTTGCTCCCGGTAAATATATCGGTACAATTCAAGACCCCATCGTTCCGTATTTTCCCGCGAGAACCGCAGCTGACTGAAGGGAATGCGCATTTCGGCAGCCCAACCCGAATCATCCACACTTACCGCCACTTCCCACACGGGATTCCAGCTTTGATTCTGATTTTCGAACCTATCCCCGGAATGGATAATATCTCGTTTAACCCCGGCAGCATTTACAGCAAAATGAAAACAGGTGCGCCGGTCGAAGTAGCTATCAATCAGGATTCCCACCACATCGCTATCGTCAATTTCATCTCGCCGGGCCAAGCGCCGCTCAATCTTTTGCGGCTCACTATCGTAGGCCCTGATGAATACATACAGATTTTTATTATCATATAAGATTCGAAAGGTCGTTCTCTGGGATGGTAAAGCATTTTCTACGGGATCGAGCTGGACGAAATCTGTTCCCACTTCTGCGAGTTGCCAGATGAGATCCGCGTCCTTTCCATCAATCTCCGGAGCCTGTGAAGTAACACGATGGGCATAATAAATTTTACGCTTCTCCATTTCTCCCCCTACCACACCCCGCACCAGAAACAACCCGATAATAATGAACACAAATTGACGAATCATTCCACCGGTCCTTGTGTTTTGTGCACAAACGCAATTTACGACTAAAAAATTCGGAATGTTGCAGAATACTTTCCCCAAAAATACATTCGCTGATTTTTTTAAATGGTAATGTTTGCTCCTAAGGCTCGTCCTGAGCAGGTCCTGTTCTGGATTCGCTTTATCAGAGAAGCACCAGGAGAAAAAAATCAATGGGAGATAATACCTAAGAGTTCCTGAATTTTTCGTAAGGAATATGGCGAATTTATCTCTTCTGTCGAAAAAAAAGATGCGGATTGACGAAAATCCGCTCAATGGTGGTGTTATTTGTTCAATTAATGAATTTTTTGTGGTGGGTATTTTATTGAAATATAACAACTTATTTTTCTGGATTAGAAATTATGAAATGTGGCACATCGCTTGCTTGATTTTACTTGACGAAAATAAGGATGTTGGCATGAACGAAGAAAAACGGAATTTTTATTTGAAGAATTTAACCCACCCGGATGCTGCGGTTCGTAAAGAAGCTGTTTTAAAATTAGGTGCCGAACGCGAACCTTTTCTTTTTAAAATATTGTCCACTTATTTTTCGGATGGGCATCCGGAAGTACGGGATGCACTTTACCAGGTGTTCGTGAGTGTTCGGCAACGCTGGGTAGCAGAGATTGTGGTGGATGTGCTGTATTCCCCGCAAATTTCTGTACGTAGCCTGGCGATGGAAATTCTGAAAACGCTGGGTGCTATTTCCATTTTTCCCCTGCGGAGGCTGGTCGTCTCGGAAAATCGAGAGATGAGGAGGATAGCCGCAGAACTTTTTGGTGACATTCCCGATCCCCATTCCTCGGAAATATTGCTCAGTATGCTGGAGGATAAAGATGAGTACGTTCTGTTTGCGGTAATAGAGAGTCTGGGGAAGTTGCGGGAAATTCATGCCATTCCTCGATTAATGACGCTCGCCGAAGGTTATCCTCGATTAAAACCAGCAATTTTAAGTGCCCTGGCCAACACTTTTATGCATTGGGAAAGGGTTATCACTAACACGGGAATACCTGATTCGGATCCCGTTCAGGTGATGTCCTTTCTGGTATCGATACAGGAATCGGGTCTATCAACTGCATTTTCCCCGATTTTAAAAATATTGGCAGAAGATGCTTTTGGTCTGGGCGAGGAGGCTATAAAAGCTCTGGCGGAAATATTGAAAAAAAATCCTCATTTAACCCTACCACATTCTTTGTTACCGGTGTTGATTTCGAATAAAGAACGTTATCGTACAGCTTTTTTGTATGAAACGTTTTTAACCTGCCTCTCGGCTATTCCGGCTGCGGAATCGTTCCGCCTGCTTGTTAAGGAAGCAGGGGAGGACAAAACAAAAGTTGCCAGAGAAAAGTTGCGTTTCTTCTTAAAACGCTATCCTTCTTTTTTGGTGAGTGAATATGCCCGATTAAGACCTGAGGACCGTTTGCAGTGTCTGGAAATTCTGGGAAATGAGAATGTAAAGGTTTACGACGAGGCATTATTCGAAATATATCCCGGAGTAGAAAACCCCCGGGAAAAAGAAATGCTTTTAAAGGTAATTTCTCAGAGCACTCATCCCAGAACCACTCCCTTTCTGATTCAGCAACTTTCGCGGCAGAAAGGAGAAATTCGGGCGCAGATATTAAAGTACCTGGCAGGAATGGGTAACGAGGAACTCTGGCAAATTTTCCTGCAACATCTGGAAGACGAGGATCATGAAGTGCGGGAAGCGGCTTTACAGGGATTACTGCGGTATCCGGGAAAAACTGCCCGGTACGTCCAGACTCGCCTGGAGAGGGGAAAACCTTCTCAAATTGCCCGTTGGCTGGATGTTGCCTTCGCCCTGCCTATCTCTTATGCCGAAAATGTACTGAATCAGTGGTTAAAAACGGAGGCGGAGAAAAATATCGATTTATTAAAAGAGCATCTTAAAGCCAGTGGAAAGGTAAAAGATTTTATAATTGCTGGATTGGTCGCACTCCAATATCCAGAGCTGGAAGAGAAATTTTTCTCTCGTATGAAAATTGAAGAAAAGAAACTTCTACTGGATGCTGAGAGCAGAAAATACTGGGGTTCTCTGGAGCCTGCTGCCCGGGAGCGATTGCGCTATGTACTCCGTAACATCCCGGAGCTCGGATCTGGTTTGTCTCCGGAACATCTTCCAGACTCTCTTGCTTCACAATCACGAAATAAAATGGAAGTTTTTTCGGCACCAGAGAGTGAAATGATGAGTTTTTAGACAAGACGCAAAGGGTGAGGTGTTGTAATGGCATTGCCTCAGGAAGTACAACAAAAAATATCTCGAATCGAAAATCTGGCAACCCTGCCTAACATTGCTACCGAAATCATGGAAATGATTCGTCGTAGCAATACCAGTATGCGGGACATTGCCCGGGTTATCGAAAAAGATGCCAGTATTACGGCAAAAATTATTAAAGTGTCGAATTCTCCCCTATGGGGGTTCCAGGGACGGATAGATAATGTAAAACGAGCGCTGGTTCTGCTGGGATTAAAACAGGTGACCAACATCGTGATTGCGGTAAGTCTGTACAGCACATTTTCCAGATTAAAACCCAATCCATATTTCGATCGGGAAAAATTCTGGTTGCATTCCGCCGGTACCGGGCAAATTGCCCGGGCTTTTTCCCGTAAACTAGGTTTAAACTTCCACGGAGAAGATTTTGTCGCCGCTCTGATCCACGATATTGGCAAAATGGTCCTGGACCAATTCTTTTCCGAAAAGTTTCAACACATCCTTCAGTATGCCAAAGAAACAGGGCGAGAAATAGTAAGTGTGGAACGGGAAGTTCTGGGTTGTACTCATGCAGATATCGGGGGGTGGCTGCTTAAATACTGGAATTTCCCGGATACTATTATTCAGGCAGTTCAATGGCATCATACCCCTTCCAGAGCACATTCCCATAAAGAATTAGCAGCAATTATTCATCTCTCCGAAATTCTGTGCGAGTTGTGGGGAATTGGCTTCGATGATGATATCAAAGTGATGAATGTAAGCCATAACGAAGGCTGGAAAATTCTTAGAAAACATAGTGCGTCATTGATGAAACTGGATGTGGAACGATTTATCATGGATCTGTACCTGGAAATTGAAAAAGCCAAATTATTTATTCAATTGATAGGGGATTAACCATAAGGGAAATAACATGTTAACGAACCATAAAATAGCTTCCCCAACAACTGTTAACCAGAACGATGTTCCGGTGCTGGAACATGAAACTTTTGAACAACTAAAACAACTTGTTTACCAGCATAGCGGGATTTATTTAACTGAAAATAAACGTGGTTTTATCGAAAATCGTTTAAGTAAACGGTTGCAATCCCTTTCTTTAAACAATTATTCTGAGTACCTTTCGTTTCTTATTTCCCAGGGCAAACAATCGGGAGAAATAGAAAAACTAATTAATCTGGTTACTATTACCGAAACGAACTTTTTCCGGGACGAAGCCCAACTGAATGCCCTGATAGAAGTGGTGTTGCCTGATTTATTGAAAGAAAAAAGTGCGCCGGAAAAGATTCGTATTCTTAGTGTAGGATGCGCTACCGGAGAGGAAGTTTACTCCATTATTATGCTCATCGATAATTCATTTTCGGAAATTCTGAAAAGCGAACGTCTGGAAATTGTGGGGACGGATATCAATCATCAGGCACTGCAGAAAGCTTATAAAGGTGTTTACCAGAGTTTTTCGTTGCGGGGTATTCCGCCAGAATACAAAAAAAAGTATTTCCAGAGCAAAGGAGATGTGTATGTAATTCACCCCCGGATACGCAAACATATTCAATTCCGCCATGTGAGCCTGATTGATTCCACAGCGATGCTGGAATTGGGGAAATTCGACATCATTTTCTGCCGCAATGTTCTTATCTTTTTCGATCAGATGGCGCGAGAGAAATCGGTGCTTATCCTGAGCGAATTGCTAAAACCGGGGGGCTATTTGTTCGTTGGGCAGGCAGAAACTTTACATGGATTAAATCATTCCCTGGAACTGGTATTGTTCCGAAAAAGTATGGGCTACAAAAAACCGGGAAATTAAGTAATTGAGGAAGGGAATCATGAAAAAAGATATGAAAATTCTAATTGTTGATGATTCCATGACCATGAGGCGGATTATTGCTAATACTCTGAAAACTCTGGGGTACGAATCGTTTGTGGAAGCGGAGGATGGAAAAGATGCTTTTGCAAAGTTGTACGCTGAATCTCCCGATTTTATCATCACCGATTGGAACATGCCCAATATGAGCGGACTGGAATTTGTAAGAGCCGTTCGCAATGATAAGAATTTCAGTAATATCCCCATATTAATGGTGACCACACGAGGTATGAAGCGCGATATTTTAGAAGCGCTGAAAGCCCGAGTGAATTCTTATATCATCAAGCCTTTTACTCCCGATATAATGAAAGAGAAAGTTGAACAGATTTTAAGTAAAATTAATTAAGAGCTATGGCAGAATCTGGTGAGAAAAAGCAATCTCTCTCCTCGGCAATTGCATTAAGATACCGTGTTCAGGAAGATGAAGCGCCGGTAGTTACAGCTCGGGGGAAGGGGCATGTGGCCGAGAAAATTGTGGAAATTGCCCGGCAGTCTCAAGTTCCGATTGTTCGGGATGAAAAATTAGCCGAAGCGTTGAGCGAAATTGAGTTGCAAACCCCTGTTCCGGTAGAAGCGTTTCGGGCTGTTGCCGAAATTTACGCATTTTTAATGGAACTGGATCGTGAATATGCGCAGCGTATTTTTTAATTTTCTGGGAATCATAATGATTATCGTCCTTCTGGGATGCGGTTCCAGCGCGGTGAAAATTGCTAAAGAACCCCAGCCTCTGGGGGTGGTACCTTTTACCTCGGATAATGTTGCCGGAAATTTATCGGAGTTGAATCAAAGACTGTTTGTAGCGCTGGAAGGTAGCGGGCGTTTTCGGGTCATACCTCTGGATACGGTTCCCGGCCTCTGGAATGAGCAACAAATGAGCGGGGTGAAGGACAGTACTCTAAAATGGATTTTAACGGGGAAATTTGAACTGGAAAATCAAAAAACCGGGCGGGGGACGTATTTCCCTTTTATCGTGTTTAAACCGTACGTGGCTATTCAGGTGAAGGCGCAATATCGCTTATTCAACCGGGAGAAAAATAATTGGGCCGAGATTCGTATGGTTGAAGCGACAGCCAAACGGGTAAACGATTTGCAGTTTTTTGAGGTGGATCCTAGCGATCCGGATTTGCAACTGGATGCCAAAGACCGCGAAATATTGCGCCAGAAAGCGTATCAGGAAGTTTTCCGAAAAATGGCTCAATCTGTTTCGTCAAAAATGAAAATCAAGTGAATCGAGCGAGTATGAACAAAAAAGAATATTTTATTTCGGAACTGGAAGGAATTCGAGAAGTACCGACATTACCGCAAATTGCTTTTAAACTGATTGCTTTAATTAGTAATTCCAGTTCTTCCATGCGCGAAATAGGAGAATTAATCCAAGACGATCCGCCCCTGGTCGCGAAAATTCTGCGCATCGTCAACAGCGGATATTACCACGTACGTAATCGAATCAAAAATATCCGCCAGGCTGTGGTGCTGCTGGGTATGGAAGAGATGCGCAATTTGATTTTTGCTTTGAGCGTTTTCAGTACTTTTTATCATATTAAAGGAAATAAATATTTCGATTTTATGAAGTTCTGGAAACATTCGGCAGCAACAGGTAAAGTTACCATGGTTCTGGCAAATTACATGGGTTTATCTAATGCCACCTCTACCTTTATTCACGGATTATTGCACGATTTTGGTCGTTTAATTTTGCAATTATATTTTCGGGATGAATATGAAAGTGTATTCGAGTTTAGCATAGAACACGAAGTGCCACTTTACGAGGCGGAGTTAAAAGTGATGGAGTTTGGGCACGACGAAGCGGGTGCCTGGCTGGCCGAAAAATGGAATTTGCCCGAAGATGTGAAAGAAACCATTCGCGATCATCATCGCATCGATCCGGAGAAGGTGGAGAAAAAGGTGGTTCCGGCACTGGTGTACGTGGCGGATTGCATTACCAACATCTGGGGGGTGGGGATCGAGCCTTTCCCGCGTTTAACCTCGCTGGAAGAAAATCCCATCTGGTTGAAACTCCAGGAAGTGTATCCCAAAATGAAAACATTCCCCCTGGAAGAGATGACCCGAATTTTTGATATGCATCTGGAAGAAGCAGAATTATTTGCCGAACAAATTTCTCAATATCATCGCCTGGCGGAGGACACATCAGTATGAAGAAGGATGTGAAAATCAGGAATTTAATCGCTTCATTATACGATTTTAGCATGTTGGTGAAAGAACCGAGCGGTGATCTGTCCCGGAATCTGGAAAAAGTACGCCTGTTTTTGAAACGTATTCTGGATATGAATCTGTTTTCCATTTTTATGCACGATTATCTGGAAAACAAACTGATTCCGGTGTTCATGTTCGGAGAACCCTACAATCTGGTGGATGCGGTTAATTTCCGCCTGGGGAAAGGGGCAACGGGAT
>JALXCH010000450.1 GCA_026991005.1 Calditrichia bacterium
ATGCTCACAGACAAAAACGTACTGGAACCGGAAGCGGAATTGAAAATCCAGATTGAACTGAATTCCAAGAAAAAATTCTTTTCCATTGAAGACACCGGTATCGGAATGACCAAAGAGGATTTGATTCACGAAATCGGAACAGTGGCAAAATCCGGTACGCTGGAATTCCTGCAGCAGCTGAAACAGCAGGACAAGCCGGTGGATGCCAGTTTAATCGGGCAGTTTGGAGTGGGATTTTATTCGGTCTTCATGGTGACGGATGAGGTGACCATCGAGACCCGCCACGCCGATCCCGATTCCCGGGGCTACCGCTGGGTGGGACGCGCCGATGGCAAATTCACTATCGAAGAAATCGACAAACCGCATCGCGGCACCCGAATTTTCTTCACCCTGAAAGATGAATATAAAGAATTTGCCGAAGAATATAAGGTAAAAGAGGTCATTCGGCGGTACTCCAATTTTGTGGATTTTCCCATCTATGTCGGGAAGGAGCAGGTCAACCGCATGACCGCTCTGTGGCAAAAACCGCGGAACGAGATTAAGGAAGAGGAACTGAACGAGTTCTACAAATTTCTTACTAACGATTTTGAGCCGCCATTGGGGCATCTGCACATTTCGGTGGAAGGTACGGTAAATTTTAAAGCGCTGCTGTTTATTCCCCAAACCGCTCCGCCCCATTTTATGCTGGAGGAGTTGGAAAAGTCGGTTCATCTCTATTCCAACAAAATATTTATCCAGGAGAATGCCAAAGAGCTGCTTCCGGAATACCTGCGTTTTGTGCGCGGGGTAGTGGATACGGAAGATTTGCCGCTGAACGTTTCCCGCGAATGGACGCAATCCAGCCCGGTAATGGCGAAAATACGCAATGTGCTCACCGGTAAAATCCTCTCTTTTCTGGAAGATTGGGCAAAGAACGAACCGGAAAAGTACCGAAAATTTTACGAGAATTTTGGTGCTCTATTCAAGACGGGAATTAACACCGATTTTACCAATCGAGATCGGATTATTGACCTGCTGCGGTTTGAATCCACTAAAACCCAAAAGGGCGAATTGACTTCGCTTAAGGAGTATGTGGAACGGATGAAAACCGACCAGAAGGAGATTTATTACCTCTCTGGAGAAAATCCCGAGACGGTGCGGCGCAATCCCAAGCTGGAATATTTCCGGAAAAATGACATCGAAGTGCTGCTGCTGACCGATCCGGTGGATATCTTTGTGGTACCATCCATTGGGGAGTACCAGAAGAAGCCGCTGAAATCCATTGACAAAGCGGATCTGGATTTGAAGGAAGAGAAAAAGGACGAAGAGGCTTTGCCGGAGAACCTGATTAAGCCACTGATTGAACTGTTCAAGAAAACGCTGGGCGAGCGGGTAGAGGATGTGGTGGTTTCCCGTCGCCTGGTGGATTCGGCTGTGACGCTGGTGGGAGGGAAAGAGGCGCTGGATACCCAGATGGAAAAGATGATGAAGATGCTGGACAAAAACTTCAGCGGCTCGAAGAAAATTCTGGAGATTAATCCCCACCATCCCTTGATTAAAAATCTGGCTGGTAAGCTGGTGGGTAACGGAGACGATCCGCTGGTGCGTAATTGCATCCTGCAGTTGTACGAAGGGGCGTTGCTGATAGAAGGAAATCTGGAATCGCCCACGGAATTTGTGCAACGGATGACAGAAATTATGGAAGCGGCTACCCGAACCGCATCGTGATTTCCGGCCAGGGAAAAGCAAACGAAAGCGCTCGGGCGTGGAAAATAAAAGTCCCGGGAATTTTACCCCGGGACTTTCAGAGGATGTGTGAAAATGCAATGTCAATGGAATATTTATTCATTGTTGATTAAAGTAAAACATAGCCCCGAGCTTCCAGCTCGGGGAACTTAAGGCCCAAACTACAAATTGGGCTTTAGCCCTATTTTAGGCTAAAGCCTTATTTTGAGAGAGGTATTCAGTGATCCACGAGCTAAAGCTCGTGGCTATGACGGCACAAAAAGATGCAGCATTTTGAAAGTATTATTTTGAAATACAAATATACAAAAAAATATATGCATTGATATATTAATACAGGAATTATAGAGTCCGTAGAGAAATATTTAATTTAGTAAATAATACAAAACTTTCTCCCACAGGATCATTATCCGACTATATCTTTAGTTTTAAACAAATACTATGAGTGGCAATATGCATGATATTGTTAAAATATAATATTGATTTTCGTTTTTACACAGCCTCTTTCATTTATTAGCTACTGTAATACGATTCTTTCGCTCTCTCTCAACGTCCCTGTTTTTCCAGCTCCTGCTCTATCTGATAAATCGGTCGAATATCCACCGGAATTTCGCTTAAACGCTCGGTAAGGGTTTGCATGGTGGGACTCATGACGCCGTATTGAGCAATCAGCTCTTTGGCCGCAGCATAATCGCCTGTTGCCTGAATGGTAAGGAGCCGATTGGCCAGATTCTCCACCGCATCGTAAATTTTCTCGAAATTCACGCGCACTTTTTTCTGGCCGGGTTCGTACTGATAACCGCCCTGTTCCAGAAGGTAGTTGAAAATAATGGCGTTGCCGGCACCATGCGCTTCATTGATTCCAAAGCGCACGGAACGGAATATCCCGGCCAGAAATGTGGCCCATACCTGGCGTTCGAAATCCGGAGGATATTCCCCTTTCTCAATCATGAAAATGTTATTGTACATGCCCAGCACATCGGCTTTGCATTCCTCGATGGTGGAGTAGGTCTCTTTCAGTTCTTTCTTCACTTCCGTTTTGCGCCCATTTACGGTAATAAATCCGGGGCCAACCCCGTGGGAAATTTCGTGCATCAGGGTGTGGTTAAAGAAAGCCACAAACGTGACGTAAGGGAGTTGATCCTCTGCCAGAACCTCCCGGGCGATGGGGATTAGCAGTTTACGGAATTTGGCTTCGCTCACATTTTTCAGCATGACCTTTTTGGAACCTTTCGCCTTCCGTACCCGCTCGTCGTTAGGCAGGTTGAAAGCCAGGGTTTGCACTCCTGCTTTGGTGTCGCCTGCGGTGAAAACTTCCTGAACCACCACAATGGGCGATTCCAGTCCTCGTTGAAAATTTTTGTAGCGGTCGGGGATGGGGAGATGCTTCTCGATGTCCACCAGATACCGCGCAAAACGCGCCAGTTTCGCACTCTCCTGGGGATCCACCAGGGTGATGAACGCTTCAAACGACGCTTTGTAATTGAATAATTCATCTTCGTACACTTCGTAGGGCCCAATCACCACTTCGATGGTGTGATTTTTCAGATCCATCCAGGCCATGTCGCTCTCGTAATAGTCGTTGCTCTGGAAGGCATCGGCGCGGGTGAGGAGGTAGCGCTTCAGCGTGGGATTATCGGCATAATCCGCGGCTTCGCGCAACAATTGAGCCGCCCGGGTGAGTTCGGTCTGATAATATTGGGAATAGGGAATTGCCACCAGCCTGCCTTCCTGACGGCGAATCATGGTCACTTCCGAAGTAAATGCTTCTTCATCCTCCGGGTGATTCCGAATCCAGGTTTCAAACTCTTCCCGGGTCATGTCCTCGGGATAAAAATTTGCCCCGGCCGGTTTGGGTTTGTCTCCGATGAACGGTTTATTATGATCCAGCCGGTCGAAAGGCCCAAACATGATTTTAAACAGTTCCAGCCGGAGCCTGTCGATTTCTTTGTTCGATTGTTCCAGTTGCGCCAGAATCTCCCGGTTGTGGGAGTACACCTGGTCCAGGAAAATATCGTCGATGATTCTGGCCGCCTGGTAGAGCTTCTCCACCACCTTTTTTTGCCGCTCGTTCAGAAGGGAGGCATCGTACCGGATTTCGGTGGGAGCAAAGCGGGCAATTTTCTGTTTTAAAATTTCAATCTCCTGCATCGAACTCTCCCTGCGAGTTTCGCAACCTGTTAAAATGGATATCACCACTACTGCCAGAACAAACCACCGTACACTCATCATGTCTCTCCTGTTTTAAGCACAAATAAACCTTCTCTAAATTTACATTGGGCTCTTGATTAAACAAACCGGAAAAGGAAGAATAAATGAATTGGGAAAGATGGAATTAAATCTGAACGGTTATTTTTTCCGGGTTAGAGGTTCGGTTGGAGGAGAGTTTCTGGGGAATTTCGCTTTTACCTTCGATGATATCTTTCAGGGTGTAGTTTTCCAGGATTTGGTCCAGAGTATTTTGAATCAGCGTCCAGAGGGGGCGTACTGCGCAGTTGGTGGAATGGATGCAGGTGCTCTTCAGTCCGGTGTGTTCGTCGCAGAACTCTCCGGAGTAGAGCCGTCCTCCCAGGCTATCCAGCACCTGGCGCAGGGAAATCTCCTCGGCAGGGCGAGTGAGGGTGTAACCGCCCGTCTTGCCCCGGGTGCTGCGGATGAATCCCCCCAGCC
>JALXCH010000451.1 GCA_026991005.1 Calditrichia bacterium
TGATGGCGGAACAACAGCGTTAATCGACCGAAACGGGAGGCAACATCATGGCTCTGCAAGAACAGTTGATGGCCGATATGAAAGAGGCGATGAAGGCCAAAGATAAGATTCGCCTGGAAACCATTCGCGGATTGCGAGCGCAACTGAAAAACGCCGAAATCGACAAGGGGCGCCCACTCAGCGAGGAAGAAGAAATCCAGGTGCTGATGAGTGCAGTAAAAAAGCGCAAGGAATCCATCGAGCAATTCCGTGCGGTCAATCGCCTGGACCGGGCAGCCGAAGAAGAACAGGAGTTGAAAATTATCCAGCAGTATTTACCGGAACAAATGAGCGAAGAGGAAATTACCCGGCTGGTCGATCAGGTAATCCAGGAAGTTGGCGCCAGCTCTCCCCGGGATATCGGGAAGGTGATGGGTAAAATTATGCCTCAAGTGAAAGGCCGGGCCGACGGAAAACTGGTGCAGAGCATCGTGAAAAAGAAACTGGAAAATCTGTGATTCAGAGTTTTCATACACTGCCTTTTACCAGAGGGAGACGCTACCGTCTCCCTTTTCTTTTTTCGGCAATCGTAATTTTTCTTCTATTTAACCGAATTTTTTTTGTAAATTGACAAAAAATACGAAGGAAACAATGAATTCGGCGGACCTGATATTTCTGGTGATTCTGGGTTTTTTCTTTATCCTGGGGCTGTGGAAAGGCTTTTTCCGGGAAGTACTGGGTCTGGTGGGCGTTGTAGGGGGTATTTTCCTGGGAATTGTAGGCTTTGCTCCCCTGAGCAATCTTCTTGCTCAGCACATCTCCGGTGTTCCCGCAGCCGTGTGGCCCATCCTCTCTTTCCTGCTCATTTTTGTTGCGGTTTATCTTGCCAGCCGGGTAACCGCCAGTTTCCTCAGTAAAATAACTCGCCTTCTGAAACTAAGCTGGCTGAACCGATTACTGGGCGGGGTAGTGGGTGCACTGAAAGGAGGATTCCTCATCAGCGTGGTGCTGCTTATTCTGGGATTCCTTCCCATTCAGAGTACCCTTCAGGAATTGAAACAAAAAAGTGTGCTTTACGAACCCATTCAGAATCTGGTTCCGTTTTTGTACAACATGAGTGCTTCCCTCTCAGGTTCTTCCACCAATTTTCAGAAAACAATGGAAAAATCGTTCGAAAAAGCTAAAATGACAGTGACTCAAGAAATGATGCGTTATTTTTATGATGGAAAATAAAATCCCACCGTTTCTGAACAACGACAATCTACAACAACTGGAAATCGAACACCTAGTCGAGAAGGTGCAGGAGCTTTTAACCACGCCGTACGGCCTGGTACCCGTGTCCCGCTGGGAGGTACTCCACGATCCGCAGGTGGTGAAACAACGCCTGCACGAAGTAAGCGAGATGGTCGGTTTGATGGAAGCCGGTTATACCGTCCCGATGGAGGAGATGGAAGATATTCGTCCCCTGCTGGAGCGGTTAAAGCCGGAAGAGGCCTTTTTAGAGGCCCCCGAACTGATTCAGGTGAAAAACAACCTGCAGGCAATTGCCGAAATCTCTCGTTTTCTGAAACAGCACCGGGAGCAATGTCCGTTGCTGTATCGTTACGCCGAACGCATGCACGCCCATCGGGCGCTGGTCGGCGAAATTGCCCACACCATCGATCCCCGGGGCGAGGTGCGAGAAGACGCCAGCCCGGAACTGCGCCGCATTCGCCGGGAAATCGCCCACCTGGAGCATGAGCAAAAGGAGATGCTATTACGAGTGCTGAAACGATATTCCGAACTCACCCAGGACAACATTGTTACCCTGCGGGATGGTCGATTGGTTCTGGGCATTCAGCAACAGTATGCGAATAAAGTGAACGGCATTGTTCACGGCACGTCGGCATCGGGTGCCACGGTGTTTATTGAACCGATGGAAACCCTGCGCATCAGCAATCAAATTCAAAACCTAAAAATCGAAGAGCGGCAGGAGATTATTCGCATCCTGAAATTTCTTTCCGGTCTGGTTCGGGAAGTGCGGGACGATATTTTCTTCGGCCTGGAGAATCTGGGGGAAGTGGATTTCATCCTGGCTAAAGCGCGTCTGGCGCGCCAGATGCAGGCTTCCGAACCGGAAATCACCACCCAACCCCGGCTGCACCTGCTGCAAGCCCGCCATCCCATACTGCTGCAAAAAATGGGGCATCAGCATGTTGTGCCCACCAGCTTAAGTATTGGAGAAAATTTCCACACTCTGGTGATTACCGGCCCCAATGCCGGGGGAAAAACGGTGACGTTGAAAACGGTTGGCCTGATGGTCATCATGACTCAACTGGGGCTGCACATTCCGGCACAACCGGATAGCCTCATTCCCCTACCGGATACCATTCTGGTGGATATTGGCGATCGCCAGAGTCTGGATCAGGATTTGAGTACATTCTCCGCTCACATCATTCGCTTACGGGATATTTTACAGCAAGCCACCCCTCACACCCTGGTGCTGGTGGACGAAATCGGTACCGGTACCGATCCCCGCGAAGGTTCCGCCCTGGCCATTGCCTTTTTAAAGGAACTCACCCGGCGCCCTGCGCTTACCCTGGCCACCACGCATCATGGGGAGCTGAAAGCGTTTGCGTACGCCACCGAGGGCGTGGAAAACGCTTCCATGGAATTCGATCTGGAAACGCTGCAACCCACCTATCGGCTGCAGGTAGGCATTCCCGGCAGCAGTTACGCCTTCGAAATTGCCCGACGGTTTGGCTTCCCGGAGAATGTGTTACGAGAAGCCGAAAGCATTGTGGGTACGGATAAAGGTGCTCTGGAGGATTTGATTTTAAATTTGAATCGGCGGTTGCAGGAAGTGGAGCGCGAGCGCCGCGAACTCAGTATCAAACTCTCTGAGGCGGAAGGTTTGCGCCAGCTTTACCAGGCGGAAATGGAGCGCCTGAAGCGGGAAAAAACCCGTCTGAAGCGCGAGGCGGCGGAGGAAGCAGAACAACTTCTGAAAGAAGCCCGGGCGGAAATCGAGCGGCTGGTGGCGGAAATCCGGCAGCGGGATGCCCACCGGGAAACCATCCGGCAGGCACGGGAGACGCTGAGCAACCTGCAATCCCGGGTTCAAACGGTGCTAAAGGAAACAGCACCTCCCACCGAGGTTGCTACCGATCTTCATCGCGGCGATGTTATCTGGGTAGAAAATTTGCAGGCGGAGGGCGAGATTCTGAGCGAACCGGACAGTAAAAACCGTGCCTGGGTGCAGGTGGGCAATGTGAAAATGAAGATGAAGCTGGAAAATGTGAAAAAGCTGCCTAAGCCGGAAGCCGAAGATCACACCGTACTAAAAAGCCACTCCCCTATAAACGATGAGCTGGAAGAAGGCATTCTCCCGGAGCTGGATTTACGGGGAATGGATTCCTACCAGGCGCTGGAGGAAACCGACCGCTATCTGGATCGCGCTCTGGAAGAGGGCTGGAGCGAGGTGCGCATTATCCACGGGAAGGGTACCGGCACCCTGCGCCGCAAGGTGAATGAGTTCCTGGCACGGGATAAACGGGTGGAAGAAAAACGGTTGGGACGCTGGGGTGAAGGCGATACCGGAGTCACCATCGTGAAGTTAAGACGAGACTGAACCCGTTCTCTCCTTCTGGACTTCCTCTATCGCTTCCCGAAGTTTTCGCATGCTTTCGGTGGCTTTGCCCCGCAGAAATACATCGGTAATATGGTGAGTGTAATGGGAAGGTTCGGTGTTCACCTCAATAATTTTCGCTCCGTGAGATTTTGCCATCTGGGGAATGAGGGCTGCGGGCATAATTTCGCCGCTGGTGCCGATTAGCAAGAACACATCTGCAATTTCTGCTTCCCGAAAAGAACGGGAATTGGCCGGTTCCGGAATGGGTTCCCCGAAAAACACAAAATCCGGCTTTAGCAATCCCCCACAAACCGGGCATTTCGGTGGCAGCTGCTGCAAGGAGATTTCTTTTACCGGGTAAACGCGCTGGCACACAGTGCAGACGAGTTTCTGGGAGTTCCCATGAAATTCGTACACCGTTTGGCTACCGGCTTCCTGATGGAGATTGTCGATATTCTGGGTAATAACCGCCTGCAACAATCCCTGCTGTTCCATCCAGGCCAGAACCCGATGGGCCTCGTTGGGTTGCGCCTTGCCGAAAAAGTCGTAAAATATTTCCTTAATCAATTTCCAGGATTCTTTGGGATGGGTGTGGAAGTAGTTGATTTCCAGAAAAATGGGATCGTACTTACTCCAGAGTCCTCCTTTCCCCCGGAAGGGCGGGATGCCGCTTTCCACAGAAATTCCCGCACCGGTAAATGCCGTCACATGACGGGCATTCACAATCATTTCGGCAGCTTTCCGATAATCCGAATCCATGATTTGCTTCTACCTCCCAGGCCGTTATGTTTGAAAAAGGAGCACTTTTAAGTAACAGGTTTTATCGTATTGAACCAGATAAGGATAATCCGGTGGCGGCAGCAGGTTTTGCCGTAAAAAAATGGGCATACCCCGCCCGCTGGCAGCCTGCGAAACGGTTTGCAGGAGATTCTCCCGGGAAAAATGCGCAGAACGGGTGCTCACCAGCAGAATACCTCCCGGTTTGAGCAGCGGTAGGGCATGGAAAATGTAGTACCAGTATTTCCATTTCACGTGCTTGTACTGGCGCACATCCCGGGTTTCGAAGGGGGGATGAATGAGCACCACATCGAACAGCTCCGCTGCACCCTGCAGGCGGTAGAGCGCTTCCAGAACTTCCTCCTGCACCCACTCGATGGCATTCCCTTCCTTTTGCGAACCGCAAAATTGCTGTGCCTGCTGCAGTACCCCGGCATCCGGTTCGATCGCTACAATTCGCTTTTTGCGGCCTCCGCCGGCAAGGTAACACCCCACGCTCCCAATTCCGGCAAAAACATCCAGCACCGATTCGGCATCGCGGGTTAATTCCGCCACCTGCCGACGCATCTCCCGCTCGTCCGGGAAAAATGTGCGATAAAACGCCTGCCAGGGAATGTTCCAGGTAAATTCCGCTTCCTGCACTTCCAGGTAGTTCGGGGGATTCCCCATCAGCGCTACTTCTGTTTCCGGCAACTTCTCGCTCTCGTCTTTGTGGGTAAAATAGAGCACCTCTTTCGCTCCAAAAACCCGGGCCGCCTCCTCGGCTAACTGCTCCCTGTGGGTATTCATGTAATAGGTGGTCGCCTGCATGAGCAGGGTTTCCCCGATGCGGTCGATGAACAATCCGGGTAAACCGTCGGCAAATCCATGCACCAGGCGCCAGGTGTTCCCGGGGAACGCCATGTGGCGACGGCGCTGCAATGCCTCTTCGAATCTCTTCCGAAAGAAATGCCCATCGATCGGCTCATCGCGAAGAGTCAGCACTCGCACAATAATCTGAGAATGGGGATTGTAATAGCCAATTCCGGCAAAATCGCCGTCATCCGAAATTAAACGTACCAGGTCGCCCGGTTGCGGATTTCCGCGAATCTGGTAAAAATCGTTTCGATACAACTCCGGAAACAGCCGGTGAATGCGATTTAAGCGATGGGGCTTTAAAATGATGACACCTTGAGACATGGTTTCTCCTATTCAATCAAAATAGCATGAAATAAATGAGCAGGCCGATGATGGACATCATTCCAATTAAAATAAAGGAGACACGGAGTTCGTCTTCTTTTCGGCGATTGCGCTTGAGATTAATATAGATGCCCACTCCACTCACCACCAATCCCAAAATCATGATGTAAAGAATGTAGGTCACCAGCCGGATATCCCAGGTGGTTTTGGGATTGATGTGCACCAGCCGGTCGAAAAAGGTCTGGGTTTGCGGTTTGGCGATGCTGGCCAGAACCAGCGCAATAAACATGAGCATCCAGCCCACAATAATAAACCAGTTTAACGCTCGAATCAGCAAATCGGGACCTTTGCGACGGTCCGGAGTGACACCTGGAATATATTGCGCCATAGAAACCCCCGAAATTTTTTGCCCTGAGCAAGGATGAGTCTTCTAACGGACCCCCTGTTGTTTGATTGCCATCAAATCATCCACTTCATCCAGAAGCTGACCGGTTAGGTTGTACACTCTAAGTTGCATTTTATTATCGACTTCCCGGAACAAAAGATAATTGTAATGGGAAATGTAAATTTTCACCCAATCGCTCCAGGGCGTTTTTTGCTGGGTGTAATAAGGTGCCCCGGCGCCCCCCGACACAATGTGCCACAGGGGATATTTGAAACGGGGGTTGGGGGAAAACTTCCCATCGTCCAGTTTGCCGTTCCCGTTCAAATCGTCCTCGGGGTAAAGGCCGACGGGTGTCCGGCTTGTAATCAGCGTTCTGTGGTAGGCATGTTCGTCGCTACCCAGCACGGCGGCAACTTTAGGGGAGGCACTAACCATCTCCCAGAACTCGTTGCGCACTTCGATAATCCCTTTACCGAACGCTTCCACATCCTTCCCCTGGTGCGTTATGTAGGCTCGCATCCGGTTATCCCCGTAGTACCACATGGCATCTTTGGGATGCCCGCCATTGGGGAATACCGGCTCCTGCGCCATTAAAAACACGTATTTTACCCGGGGATTTTTTTCCGCTTCGCGAAGCTGCTGGCGAATCCATTCCAGCTGATTGGGCAAGACGTACCCCTCGGGACAACCGCCTAATCTGGGAATCCAGCGATGGGAGGTCCACCAGTAATTGTTGTTGTACACAATGATTTTGACGTTTCCGAAATGGAAGGAATACACATTTTCCCGGTAAGGCGGGAGTTCCGGGTAAGGTTCCGGGCCGTTGGTGGGATGCACAAATTCCCGGGCAAATTGCGCCTCCACGCTCTGGGTGGAGTAGGGCCAGCGATCGATACCCAATCCGTAAAGGCTGCCATCCTCGAACACATAAAGGAGCGCTTCGTGGTTACCGATGGCGGTGTAAAGCGGTCGCTGCACCAGGAAACCAAACAGCGATTGTTTAAATGCTTTAATCTGAAGGATAAAATTTTCCGTCACATCGGTAAAACCGTTAATCATGTCGCCGCCAAAGAGCAGGAAGCGGGCACCTCTGCGGTACACTGCCGCGCCAATCTGCTCCAGCACTGCCCGGTTCACTCCCATATATTCCCGGGCACCGCCACCGTACCCGGAGCGACCGTCCCCTGTGTAGGCAAAAGCGATTTGCCCAGCCCCAAGGGGTGGCGCCGTTTGCACCGAAAAATAGGGGGAACGCAAGGTGTCGTTCCCACTTACAGCCACCACCCGATAGTGGTAAGTGCGGTTCGGTTGCAATCCTTCCACTTTCACCTCGTGCCGAATGCTCTGTTTTCCGTCCCCAAACACCCCTCCTTCCTGCAATTCCACCATTCCCACGGAGGGTGTATCCGTCTCGAACGAGACCACCAGCCAATCCGGGTGATCGGAAGTAACCAGATTGACGATGGGTCCTTCGGTAAGCGTCAGGGCTTTGCGAAATTGCCCATTGACCACTTTGAAGCGCACGGCGGAATCATAGGGTCCCAACCGCAGGAATTTGCCTCCGGACTTTTTCCACAGATTCAGCCGGTAGGCAATGACCCCTTCCGATACCCAGTGGTTTACATTGGTTACACTTCGCTCCCCCAAAAAACGGTGAATGGGGATTATTCCTTTGCCATGCTCCAGGCTCCAGCGATAGCGAAAACGGCTGTAAGGATAATCCGACCGATCTTTCTCGAAATAAAACACCCCGGAGTAAATGGTTCCAAAAAGCGATTCATCCTGCAAATCGATTTGCAAACCAATTCCGCCGGTATCTGCGCCGGTGATGGCAGCGGGATAAAACTGCTCCCGTGTGAGCCCGATTTCCGGGGCAGGTGGCCGGAGCGACAGTCCCAGCGTTTGGGGATTCACAATACATCCCGGCGCCGGAGGGAGCACCGCTTCTTTCTCTTTCTGGCATCCCGACAAACTCAAACCGGCTACAATTAAAATCACCAACCAATTTTTCATTTTACTTCCCTCTACCTGATTTCTGCCTTCATTTACTTCGTTTTTCCGCCCAAGTAAAATTTATTTCTTACCTTCTGTAAAAAATGAAATATAGAAAATTGCATTGGAAAATAAAACCGATGATAAAACTTCCTTGTAAATTGGGATGTGGAATCTTGGAGACCGCCTCTTCGGAGGTGCGATTTGTTCGCATTTCTACCCCCGGAGAAATCCGGTTTTCAATTGTCCCTTCGGGACAAATATTTTTGTGGTGTATATATAATTTCCCCATATTTAAAAATATGGGCTATTCGCATCCAATCGCTTCGCGATGGGTGAAATAGGAGCCGAAAATGTCTTTGTAAAATAAATATTGGTTTTTGCACCCAACCCCGTCCCGTTAGGGACGGAATGCCACTAGCCCACAAATTCCATTTGTGGGAACGGAATGCATACCGCCACATTAATTCGTCCCGAAGGGACAGAATGAAATTTGTTGTTCGCATTTCTACCCATGGAGAAATCCGGTTTTCAATTGTCCCTTCGGGACAACATTATTAATGGTTGGGCCTCCCTCTCTCCCATCCTATGGGGAGCCTCCAAAGGAGTCTCCAAAGGATTCCTAAGGACCTATGGACTGTCGGATATTTAAAAATATCCGATAGGATCCCCTTGGGATGGGCTAATCGCATCCCATCGCTCCGCGATGGGTGAAATAGGAACCGAAAATGTCTTTGTAAAATAAATTTTGGTTTCTGCACCCAACCCCGTCCCGAGGGACGGAATGCACATAGACCACAAATTCGAGAGGCTGTGTAAAAATACAGTGTCAATGGAATATTCATTATCATTCAAAGCAAAATATAGCCCCGAGCTTCCAGCTCGGGGAACTTAAGGTCCAAACTACAAATTGGGCTTTAGCCCAATTTTAGGCTAAAGCCTGATTATAGGAGAAAGGATTCAGTGTCCCACGAGCTAAAAGCTCGTGGCTATAAAAACACTGTAAGTCTCAATGATTTAAATATTTACATTGAATTTTAAAGACAGAGAAATACCATCGAAAGAAAGTTTTCCTTTACTGTTATCTCAATGCTGGATTTATATGGCCATAAAGAAATACTAAATTCATTATAAAATACGGATTGAACAACACGCTTTTTATTGACCCGGTTTTAAATAAACATTATGAGCTACAATATGCGCGATATTGATTAAATAATCTTCTGAGTTTTATTTTTACACAGCCTCTTCGATTTGTGGGAATGGATTTTATCAATAATTGGATTACCAAATCATTTTCTGTTTCTTAAAACATTTCTTGGTGCTTTTCAAACTTTTCTTTAAATTAATCGAGAAGGGAAAAATTTTGAAATCGAGCATAGCTAGCAGGATGGCAGAGAAACATTTTCACGAACAACGGAAATTTGCCCGGGAGTATCTGGTTCCCCATCTGGAAAAATTCATTCCGGATTTCCGGCAGAAAACCGTTCTGGAAGTCGGTTGTGCCGAGGCTGGATTTTTGGATTATTTAAATGAGATCGGGATGAAGGGTGTGGGGATTGAGCTGGAAGCCAATCGGGTGGCACTGGCAAAACGCTTAACCCCCCGGAGCGAAGTGTACCAGGGAGACATTACGGATGCCTCTTTGCTGGAAACCATTTCCACCCGATTCGATGTGGTGGTAATGCGGGATGTGATTGAACATATTCCAGAACGGGAGAAAGCTCTGAAAGTAATCCGGGAATTTCTACAACCCGGAGGATATGCTTTCATTACCTTCCCCCCTCGCTTTTCGCCTTTTGCCGGGCATCAGCAACACGCCCACTCCTTTTTGAAGCTTACTCCGTACGTGCACCTCTGGCCAGAATTTATCTGGTACCCGGTGGGCAAAATGCTGGGAGAAGAGCGGGAATATCTGGATTCGGTGATGCACAATTACCGCATTGGGCTTTCGGTACGCCATTTCGAGAAACTGATTCAAACAACCGGTTTTAAAGCCGTGGTGCGGGACGTGTTTCTATTCCGACCCATCTTTAAGTACCGCATGGGGACACCCATCATCAAGTTCCCCAACGTTCCTTTCCTCAGGGAATTTCTGGCAACGGGATGCGAGTATCTTCTACAAAAAACGGATTAGGGAATTAAGGTAATTATATAAGCCATTAATGTTTATTTTTTGCTTTACATCATTTTAATGATTCATTTAGGATTTGTCCGATGAGTTCTTTCAGTAATTTTTTAATCTGGTGCTGATGCAACTGTACTGGTTTATTTCAACTTTCGTAATTCAAATTTTTATTTAAAGAATGAAATAAAACCGGGTTAATCATATGATTTTATTTATCAGCAAAAATCAAACGATTGGAGAAACCTTTGTGGAAGAAGTGGAGCGAGAAGGATTTCAGGTCAAATGGATAAAGGATTACCAGAAAGTGTTTCTGGAACTTTTTCAGAACCCCAAAATCTACGACATGATAGTTCTGGATATGGAATCCAGCAGCAGCGAAGCCACAGAATTATGCCAGACCATCAAAAAACACGATCAACTGAAACTGAAACCTCTAATTTGCATGGTGCAAAAAGACTTGGTGGTGGAGCAACTGATTGCTTTCGAATTGGGAGCAGACGAATTCATTTTTGTACCGTACACCTCCACCGAGCTTCAACTCCGATTCCGCTCTCTAAAACGCTTGTTGGATTTACAAAAGGAATTAAGGGACAAGGAAAACCAGATTCGGTCGTTGAAACAGATTCAGAAAATTCTGGTTACTTTGAGTCACTATATTAACAATTCCCTTACACCGCTGTACGCCCAGGTCCAAATTATGAATGTGAAAAACGAAGAAGATGCCCGGAAATTAAAAGAATTTGCCCAGAAAACGGTAAAATTTATTAATAAGGTTCTGCAAGCCTTAAACAATCTGGTAAAAAGTGGGGAGATGAAGGTCGTTTCCGGGTGCGTATATGAAGATCTTCTCCTGGATCTGGAACAGGAGCTAAAAGAACTTCAGGAGAAACAATAATTTTAAAAATAATGGTTCTCCGGTGTTGGAGGAAGCACAAATCGATGGAAAAAATTTATTGCCGCAATTTTCCCGGCTAAACACTTCTAATCTAATGCAAGCGTTATTCAGGCTTCTTCCCCTTCCCGCCAACGAATGGGCTCTTTATTCAGAAACGCTCGAAGACCCTTCTGGCAATCGGGAGTTTTGCGGCTGCGGGCATTCCATTCACTGGCCAGTTGAATTCCATCCGAAAGCGGCAGGTCGTACAACTGCTGGAGTAATTGTTTGGTTTGCATCATGGCGGAAAAGCTGTTCTGATTCAGCAGGTTGTTCACAAACTTCAGCGTTTCCGTTTTCAGTGCTTCGGCGGGAAAAATCCGGTGGACCAATCCCACCTCCTGGGCCTGATCGGCATTCAGGATTTCTCCACTCAGGGCCAAATGAGCCGCCACACCGGGCGTTACGGTGCGAATCAAAAAATTCATAACAATAGCGGGAATAAACCCGATGCGTACCTCGGTAAAACCCAGGCGGGCATATTCGGTGCTGGCAAAACGGTAATCGCAACACAGTGCCAGGCCGCACCCTCCGGCCAGTGCCGCACCGTTAATCATGGCCACAGTAATTTTAGGGAACTGGTAAATTTTCCGAAACACCCGTGCCAGATTCTGAGAGTCGGCCAAATTTTCCTCTTCGGTAAACGCACTTAACTGCTTCAAATAGGCCAGATCGGCACCGGCACAAAATGCCTTCCCGGCACCGGTTAGAATAACCGCCCGGATGCGACCATCCTGCTGCAACGAATCCAGGGTCGCATCCAGTTCCGCTACCAGTTCGGGGCTCAACGCATTCCGCTTTTCCGGTCGGTTTAAAGTAACAACGGCAATATCGTTCTCAATCTGCTGTAACACATATTCCGCCATTTTCACCTCGGTTTTTTGATTTAAATAAATCTCTTCCGGGAATTGATGCAAGAAGCAATTAAATTTCTCTTCTACCCGAAGGTGGCATTAAAAAATTGCAGGGTTGGGATTCTCCCATTTTTTTATTAATATTATTCACTAATTCGAACTAAAACAAATGCTGGTGAACAATTATGGTAAACGTTGGATTGATCGGCTGTGGTCGCATCTCGCGCATGCACTTTAGCTCCATGGAGAGCATCCCGGAATTTCGCTTAAAAGCGGTGTGCGATATTGACGAAAAAGTGCTGAAGGTGCACGCGGAAAAATATGGGGTGGACGGTTACAGGGATTATCACGATCTGGTGCAACGGGATGATCTGGATCTGGTAGTGATTTGCACCCCGAACGGTTTACACTACCCCATGGCCCGGGCAGCCTTCGAAGCCGGGAAACATGTGCTCCTGGAAAAACCCATCGCCCTGAACACCCGGGAAGCCGACGCGCTGATTCAGGCAGCCGACAAGTCTGGCAAACACTTTTTCGCCGTAAAACAGGTACGCTACAATCCTCCCATCATTGTGCTGCGAGATGCCATCCTGAACGGGCACTTCGGGCGTCTATTTTCCGCCTCGCTGGTCATCCGCTGGACGCGACCTCAGGAATATTACGAACAATCCAGCTGGCGCGGTACCAAAGCACTGGACGGAGGCTCCCTCCTGAACCAGGGAATTCATTATGTGGATATCATGCAATGGCTGCTGGGGGATGTGGAAACGGTATACGGAAAAATCGCCACGGTGAACCACAACATCGAGATTGAAGATGAAGCATTTGGATTGATTAAGTTCCGCAACGGCGTTTTTGCTACCATTGAATTTAGCGTCAATACCTATCCGCACAATCTGGAATGCTCGCTAACGGTGATGGGAGAAAAAGGAACCGTGAAGCTAAGCGGCTCTGCCATGAACGAGATTGAAATCTGGCACGTGAAGGACTACCCCAAACCGGCGGTGAGTTCCGGATTTCCGCCCAACATCTATGCCGGAGGGTTGTACCAGGGTTCCTGCCCCAACCACATTTACATTTACCAGGAGATTCTCAAAGTGCTACGGGATGGAAACGGTAGCTACACCGACGGGCGGGAAGCACGAAAATCGCTGCTGCTGGTGGAAAAACTGTACCAATCTGCACAGGAAGGGAAAGAAATCCACTTATAGTGAGAATTCATCTCTCTTCAACATGATGGTTAAATCCCGGCTGAACGAATCAGCGGTTTACCCGACCTTTGCTGCAGGCTTAACGGCAGCTCCAGTTCGTTTTCTTCCAGTAATTTCTGGTTGGTCAGTATTTCGCTTACCGGACCCCGGGCAGTAATCTTTCCCCGATTCAAAATCATTACCCGGTCGCAGGTCTCCAGCACCATATCCAGATCGTGGGAGGTGATGACAAAGGTGCGCGTACATTGCTGCATCCAGCGAATAAGGCGGCGGCGGTGGGAAAGATCTAAATTACTGGTCGGTTCATCCATCACGAGAATTCGGGGATTCATGGAGAGCACCGTGGCAATGCTGGCCAGTTTGCGCTCTCCAAAACTGAGGTGAAAGGAAGAGCGGTGCTCGAAACCTTCCAGCCCCACATTGTGCAACGCCTCCGCTACCCGCAGCCGCACTTCTTCTGCCGAAAGTCCCAGATTGAGCGGACCAAATGCCACATCTTCGAAAATGGTGGGGCAAAACAACTGATCGTCCGGGTTCTGAAACACTAATCCCACCATCCGTTTAATTTCCGCGGCATTCTCCCGGGTAATTCTGCGACCGAAAATTTTGAGTTCACCGCTTCCCCGGCGGACCCCGTTTAGCAACGTGAGCAGAGTGGATTTCCCCGAACCATTTGGCCCAATAATCGCCACCTTCTCTCCGGCGCGAATGCGAAACTCCACCCCCTGCAACGCCCGGGTACCATCCGGATACTGAAAACTCACTTCCTGTGCTTCAATAGCTATGGATTCCGCTTCTGCGGGTAAATTTTCCATTCCTGCGCTTTCCTCAAATCATGAAACCAATTCCCAGAAAGAGTAAAACCCCCATCATCCACCAGGTATCTTGCTGGCGCCAGTTTAACGCGTTCATTACCCGAACCGTGCCCGTGAAACCGCGCGCTTCCATGGCCAGATTCACCCGCTCCCCCCGTTCGTAGGTGCGAATAAATAAAACCCCAATCTGCGAAGCCACCATCTTTAAACGCACCAGCAACGGCAGCCGAATGTAACGGGAATGGAACGCCATCACCATCCGTTCCGCTTCATCGATAATTAAAAAAATGAAACGGTACATGAAAGAAAGAGTCGCGACAACCACATCGGGGACATACAATCGCTCCATCGCCTTTAATAACCGGTTAAAATCCGTTGTGGTGGTGAGTACAATGGAAATGAGCAGCGCCAGTACCGATTTGATGTTTATTAACAGGAATTTTTGAACCCCTTCGGGATAAAGAGCGATGG
>JALXCH010000452.1 GCA_026991005.1 Calditrichia bacterium
ATTTTCCCTTGAAGCGTAATGCCATCCATCCCCGGCATTTTAATATCCAGCAGAATTAAATCATAAGGTCCCGAATGCATTTTCATCAAAGCATCTTCTGCACTTTCGGCCGTAACTACCTGGAACCCATCTTCAGTAAACCACTCTTCTAACGAAGCCCGTACAGATAATTCATCATCCACGATTAAAATTTTATATGGTCTCATTGTTTCACCCTGTTAGTTTATGTGTTGTAATTTTGATGGGTTTCATTTTGCTCAAATGGTAGTTCAATATAAAATGTAGTCCCCTGGTTTGGTTTTGAATCCAACCAGATAACACCTTTATGATGTTGCACAATTCCGCATACCACAGCAAGTCCCAGACCAATTCCTGCTTTCTCTTTTTTGGTGGTAAAAAATGGTTCAAAAATTCGCTCTTTTATTTCTTCTGGAATTCCATGACCCGTGTCAGAAATTTCGATTCTTGCTACCCCCTTGTGTCTGGGTGAATTATAGACGCGCACAGTAAGTTTACCCCCCTGCGGCATTGCCTCAATTGCGTTTACGAATAGTGCCACAAAAGCCTGGAGAATCTGATCGGGATCGCAGGTAATAGTTTCGGGATGGAGATTGAATTCTACTCGAGATTCCACATGGGCCAGTTCCATGTGATGGTTCACGATACTTAATGCCCGCGCCACCAGATCTTGCAGACGTACTTTTCGGAATTTAGATTGAGAGCTATGGGCAAATTCCAGTAAATTTCGTACAATGTTGCCACACCGCATTGCTTCGGAAATTACCAGATCAAAATCCTTCATGACTTTCTCTTTCTCCGCTCCGGAAATTTTATCCGATTTTATCACACGTTTCTGCAACAATTTCGAATATGTCACAATTCCGGAAAGGGGATTATTCAGTTCATGAGCCACCGTGGCGGCCATTTTTCCCAGAGAAGCCACTTTTTCCACCTGAAGCATCCGATCATACGCCTCCTTCAAATTCGCTGCCATGTTATTAAAAGAATTTGCCAACATCCCCAATTCATCCGATCGCTCCATATTTATCCGGTAATCCAATTCTCCCACCGAAAGATGCACCATGCCCCATTGTAATTTATGAATGGGTCGATGAATAAGCCAGTACAAAACCAGAGCAAAGATAAATATTGCCACTAAAATTAAAATAATCGAAATTCCATACACTACCAATCGATTTCGAAAAGCAGCCCGAACCAACTCGCTCAAATCCATTTTTACATCCAGAATACCCAGAATGGTTTGATCCTTTGGATGAGCGTGACAAACTCCATTGCTACAACTGGGTGTATTTTTAATGGGATCGATGAGCCCCATAACACGTTTCCCATCCGGGCTTTTAAAAATACAACTTTTCTTTTTACCGGGAACAGAAGCAAACGGTCGGTTGGCGGCATGATATATCGTACATACTTCGGCTTTCATATTTACAACCTGTCAAATCTCGCCGTTTACTGAAGAAAATTTTATTACGCCTTTTTTGTTAAATATTCGGATGCTAACAATTCCTGGCTCCTTTCCCATTCGTTTAATTGTGCGATAAAGTTCTTCCTGTTTTTTCATCAGCTTGAGACGATACAATGAATTCTTTGCCAAATCGTACATCCGATAAACTGCAATAGCAACCGTGTTTTCGTACACCCGACTTTGCAATTTATAACTACCGCACTATATGTTCCGAAAAGAGCAATGACGATTGATAACAATATCACATATAATTTAAACATAATAGACCATAAAATGGAGGAAAAATTTTATTGTAATTATTTTTAACTATTATTCAATAATTTTAATATTACAAATTATATTACCTGAATATTTAATATCATTAAAAAAGTAAAATTAATTTTTTTTCAAAACAATCTTTACTTATTAAGGTTAGCTCGCATCTTGTGATATGTTTCGCTTTAATTCACATAAAAAATGTCTCTGTTCGAAAAAAAAATATACTTTACTTTTGGAACGTCTGGATAAAATTTCAGGATTACTTTATTACTCAAAAGCAGTAAAAAAAGACAATACTTTTACTTCAAAACGATGATGGAAATGGATATTTCTACACACATTTAGAATGAACATTCATGCTAAAAAGCAATGAGAACAGCAGGTATTAAACCATTCCTTCCTGGCTAAAAATAGGTTCTCAAAGATTCTTATTTTTTTCCTGCTTTTGAATCATTTTCAGTTAAATCCTGCTTATTAACCGAATTTTTCTGGAAAATAGGTAATTTAATAAAAAACGTCGTTCCTACTCCTTCTTTTGATTCTAACCATATTTTACCATGATGTTTCTGGATAATGCCATACACTACGGACAATCCTAATCCTACGCCACTCTTATCCTTTTTCGTAGTAAAAAAAGGTTCAAGAATTTTATCCTTCAGCTCTTCTGGAATACCGATTCCGGTATCTCGAATAGAGATAAGCGCCCAATCCGGTTCCTCTTTATCATTTTGCACAGTAATTTCCAGAGTTCCTCCATTGGGCATAGCTTCCACAGCGTTAATAAACAAGGCTACGAAGGCCTGTAATAACTGATCGGGATCACAAATGATGGTATCGGGATTAATTTCGATACGTTTTAGAACTTCAACTTTGGCAAGTTGAATATGATGATAGACAATTTTTAGGGCACGTTCTACGGTTTTACGAATATCGCATTTTTGAAAATGAGCTTGATGTCCCCGGGCAAAAATTAGCAGATTTTTCACAATGTTTCCGCAGCGCATCGCTTCAGTTCGAATAAAATCCACCCGTTCACGGATTTCACGGGCTCGTTCATTATTGGGATAGTACTTATCCAGTTTATTCATCACAATTTTCAGATAGGTAATTACACCGGTTAGCGGATTGTTGAGTTCATGTGCCACGGAAGCAGCCATTTTACCCAGAGAAGCTAACTTTTCTACCTGGAGAATTTCGTTGTGGATTTGCTCCAATTCACGAGATTTCTCTTCTACCCGTTTTTCCAGAGTATTCGACCACTCTTTCAAATCTGCATAGGCTTTCTTTAAATTTGTAGCCATAACGTTTATAGAAGTAGCAAGAGTTCCCAATTCATCATTTCGTTTTAAAGGTATTTGATGATTCAGATCGCCTTGAGCCAGCGTATCTGTGCCTAATTTTAGCATCCGTACCGGGCGATGTACCACAAAATACACAATAAATGCCAATATCCAGATACCTACTAAAATAAAAATAAGTACAATGGTATTGATTACCCGATGTGAATGCGCTATGGCCGTATCCAGCTCTTTTAAAGACAACCGCACATCTAGCACGCCCAATACTGTTTGTTCCGGTTTGTGCACATGGCAAGCAGCATTGCTACATTGAGGTTCGTTCAAAATGGGATTAATCATCTCCATTATCCGATGCCCATTTTCGGAAATAAAAATTTTTGTTTTCTTTTTTAATGGTAAGTCTTGCACGGGCTTATTAGAATTATGACATTCGGCGCAAACACCCGATTTCTGTTGGACAATATGGTTGATTTCAGCAGAATTTGTAGAAAATTTGATTTCCCCTTTTTTATTAAATATTCGAATAGTTTCAATTCCTGGCTCGCTCCCAATGATCTGGATATTACGATCCAATTCCATTCTCTGATTAGTAAGCATTAAACGATGTAAAGATTTTTTGAGAATATCGCTTATTCGATAGGCGTTTTTTCGAACTGTATCTTCCATGATTTGCCGTTGCAGGCGAGAGCAGATTGTACTGTAAAGAACCACAAAAGCAACTACCATTACAATAAGGGTTAGAAATAATTTAAACCCCAGGGATTTATGAAAATTGGTTAGATAATGGTTCATTTCCGGTCATATTATTTTTTTGTAATTTAATAGAGGGATAGCAGTTTTTCAATGGAAATATATAGATTTACGGAGGGAGGGATGGGGGATATAATAAAAAAGGCCTGGTGACGACCTACTCTCCCATCCCTGAAAGGGACAGTACCATCGGCGCGGGTGGGCTTAACTTCTCTGTTCGGAATGGGAAGAGGTGTTTCCCCACCGCTATTGTCACCAGACCTAAATTGTTTCTCTCTTTCTCTTGGCCCTTCTCAGGCTCATCCATGAGAGACACAGATGGTCTGCCGTGTTATAAAATAAAGTGTAGACTAAGACCCACGGCCGATTAGTACGGCTCGGCTGAGGCCGTTACCGACCTTACACCTGCCGCCTATCTACCTCCTCATCTCGGAGGGGCCTTCAGTCCCGACCGAAGTCGGGAAGGGATACCTCATCTTGGGTAGGGCTTCGCGCTTAGATGCTTTCAGCGCTTATCCACACCGAACATGGCTACCCAGCGGTGCTCCTGGCGGAACAACTGGTACACCAGAGGTTCGTCCACTC
>JALXCH010000453.1:0-847 GCA_026991005.1 Calditrichia bacterium
GATGAATAACGTCCCTGCGGAAATGAGCAACATGTAAAACACCCACTCCCGGTTACGGTGGTACACATGGAATTGCTTCCTTAGAAATCGATAATGCAGGGCGAAATTACTCCCTGCCACAATCATAAAAAAGATGATGACATATTCGATATAGGCACTGTGGTAGTAACCAATGCTGGCATTTTTAGTGGAGAAGCCGCCCGTGGCCATGGTACCAAACGTGTGGCACAGAGCGTCGAAGAGGTTCATGCCTCCGAACAGGAGCATCACCGTTTCTACTGCGGAAATAAGCACGTACACTCCCCAGAGGATTTTGGCGGTTTCCGTGACCCGGGGTGTGAGTTTATCCGGTGTGGGGCCGGGGACTTCCGCTTTAAAAAGCTGCATTCCCCCTACACCCAGAAAGGGTAAAATCGCCAGCGAAAGCACAATAATACCCATTCCCCCCAGCCAATGGGTAAAACTGCGCCAGAAGAGGAGTCCATGGGGGAGTTTTTCAATATCCACCAGGATGGTGGCGCCGGTGGTGGTAAAACCGGACATAGTTTCGAAAAAAGCATCGGTGAAGGAAGGAATGGCACCGGAAAGAAGGAAAGGGAGCGAACCCAGAATCGAGAAAAAAATCCAGCCCAGGGTAACAATGGCAAAACCTTCGCGGGCACGCACGTCCCGCTCCAGACGCGTAAGCTTGAATCCCAGAAATCCCAGCACCAGGGTGATTCCCGAAGCTTGCAGAAAATACAGATAATCCCCATCTCCGTAATAAAGAGAAAAAGGAATGGGAAGCAACATGGAGAGTGCCAGAAAAATAAGCAAAAAACCCAGAACGTGAATAACAACTTTAATG
>JALXCH010000453.1:857-4368 GCA_026991005.1 Calditrichia bacterium
TTAATGTTCATACCAGAGCGCGATGTTTGTTCCTGTTCTTATATTTATCTCCAACGGTGAATCGAAACTTTACCCTCGAAGCAGAAATTATTGTATTGTTGCTCTTTTCCTCAGATTTATCACCAGGTACTTTAAAAGTAAAGGCTTAGCCCGAATAATTTATTTCCTACAACCGGCTCCGCATCCTCCGGATTGATTGAGATTTTCCTTTTGGGAAACGAACATTGCCCGCGTTGTAATTCTTCATTTCTTTGACGTATTAAGGAGCAGCGTTTATTTCCGTAGCACATGTGCGCGTTCCGGTTGTCCTCTGTAAAGTCATATATTCATGTGAAAAACAAATTACTCAATTTTACTTTTACACTAATAAAGTTCTCGTAACGGAATATCCGCCCCGTAAAACGAAGCACCTTAAATCTCAGCCAAACACCATCTCCACTATCCGTAACGCGGTACCCGCCTGCCGGACGATGGTAATCTATTCGAACAAATGTTCGACCGCAGAAATAGCGCTGGGCAGGGCAAAAATAACCACCCGATCTCCCGGTTGTATTTGCGTGTCCCCCCGCGGAACAATCACGGCATCTTTCCGATAAACGGCTCCTACAATGGCCGAACGGGGAAAGTGGACTTTCTTTAGCGGTTTTTTCACAATGCGTGAACCGCTGTGCGGAATGATCTCGATGATTTCCGCATCCATTCCGGGAATGGTGGCAACGGACTCGAATGTAGTACGCTGGATGAAGCGCAGAATGGCATCCACCGTAATCAGTTTTTTACTTACCACCGCATCCATTCCGATGGTGGGAGTGATGGGAAGATACTCGGTTTTATTGACCAGTGCGATGGTTCGGGGTACTTGCAGATGGCGCGCCATCAGGCTGGAGATGATGTTGGTTTCGTCATCTCCGGTAACGGCAATAAACGCATCCATGTCGATGATTCCTTCCAGCGCCAGAAGATCCATATCGGTGCCGTCCCCATGGATGATTAGGGAACGTTTCAGCAGAGTCGCGATATGTTCCGAGCGTTCCGCCCGGCTTTCAATGATTTTGATGTTGATTTCGTCCTCCAGTGCACTGGCGACAAATTGCCCGATGAGCCCACCTCCCAGGATCATGATGTTCTGGATGCGAACGTTCTCTTTCCCGGTAATTTTCAAAACGGTGGGGATGGCATTGCGGTCGCAAATGACGAAGGTCTGGTCGCCGGGAGCCAGGACATCTTCTCCCGAAGGAATGATGGTGTGTTCTTTGCGTTTAATTGCCACAAATCGGGCGGGGATGTCGTTGTATTCCTGCCAGATTTCTTTGAGCGGACGACGCAGGATGGGAGAATTTTGCTCCAGGCGAATACCCAGCAACTGAATTTGTCCCCCGGCAAATTCAATCACATCGGTAGCGCTGCTCTGGCGAATGAGGCGCACGATGGCATCCGCCGTTTCCTTCTCGGGATGAATCAACAAATCCACACCCATCTCCTGGTGAGATAAAATAAAATCTGGAGCAGTGAATTCGGGATTGCGTACCCGGGCTATTTTGTGGGGCACATTCACTTTCCGGGCGTACATGCAGGCCAGCAAATTGACCTCGTCCACATTGCTTAATGCAGCCAGAATATCGGCCTGGGTAATATTGGCCCGCTGTAAATCCGCCCAACTGGAGCCGGAACCAACGACCACCATGGCATCCAGTTGTTCCTCGGCGCGACGGGCTTTTTCTGCGTCAGCTTCCAGAATGGTAATATTGTGATTGTTTTCAATAAGTCGTCTTGCCAGATGAAAACCCACTTCTCCGGCACCAACAATAACAATGTTCATAGCGTTTTCGTCTTTTTCGTGAATCCTGAGTTACAGTCCTTTTACTGGCACATAGCGAATGCATCATGCATAGGCAAAAATTTCCTTTGCTCGATCATACTTGTTCTCTTTTTTCTGGTTCAGATTATCAGGATGTTAAAATCCGGTGCATAGCAGAGATGGTTGTTTCGATGTCTTCATCGGTGATGTGCAAATGGGTTACGGCACGAATTTTTGCAGCACCAAAATGGATCATTAAAATATGTTGATCCCGAAGTTTCTGCACGAATTCTTCCGCAGAAAGGGGAGCCTTGCTAAGGTCAAAAATCACGATATTGGTTTGAACCGTATCGAGATCGATGGAGATGCCGGGGAGTTCGGCAATGGCTTCGGCCAGGCGTCGTGCCCGCCGATGGTCTTCGGCTAATCGCTGAAAGTGACGCTCCACGGCGTACATGGCTCCTGCCGCCAGAATACCCACCTGACGCATACCACCGCCAAAGGCTTTGCGAAAATAGCGTGCCCGCTCGATAAAATCCGCATCCCCCACAATAATGGAACCGATGGGAGCGCCCAGGCCTTTGGAAAAGCACAGTTGTACGGAGTCGAAATACCGGCAGTATTCTTTTAACGGGATGCCTGTCGCCACGGAAGCATTCCATAGTCGGGCACCATCCAGATGCAAAGCTATATTATGCTCTCGTGCCAGCGCGTGGATGCGTTGAATCTCTGCAAGGGGGAAAATTGTTCCGCCGGCTCGATTGTGAGTGTTCTCCAGACAAATTAAACGGGTGGTAGGGTGGTGAATGTTGTCGGGACGTATCGCTGCTGCAATCTGCTCAGCTGTAATCACACCTTTGTGGCCTTCAATGGGGTAAACCTGAACTCCGGAGAGCATTCCGGGAGAACCGCATTCGTAATTAAAAATGTGAGCGTTGCGCTCAACGATAATCTCGTCGCCGGGAACAGTGTGGGTTTTTAGGGACACCTGATTGCCCATTGTGCCGCTGGGGACAAACAATGCAGCCTGTTTCCCGCACATTTCTGATATCATCTCCTGCAGGCGATTTACCGTGGGATCGTCGCCAAACACATCGTCTCCCACTTCTGCCTGAGCCATAACCTGTCGCATTTCCGGAGTCGGACGCGTGATGGTATCGCTGCGAAAGTCAATCATTCGGGCATCCCTTTTTGACTGCAAAATAGGATGTTCCCGGGAAAAAAGCAAGCGATTCACGGGGAAATCGGAAGCAATCTTATTAAAAGGAACCGCATTTGGGCGATAAACTCAATGGCCAATTTTTCAAATGTTGCGTATCTCTTTCCAGGATGAGTAATCCAATCTATGTAAATTGCATTCGGGGAAGCGATGATAAAACGCTGGTTGAGAAAATGGTTGGGCAAGCAGGCTAATAACGAAATTCTGGTGCGCGGTATTCAGGGTTTCTTTTTGCATGGCATTTTTCTGAGTGTGGCAAATGCTTTTACCCAGATTACTACCGTACAAACCAGTTTTATCTTTCTGCTTACCAGCTCCAATTTCTTGTCAGGGTTGCTTTTTACCGCCTATCGGGTGGGAACCATTTTGCCGCAACCATTTGCAGGCAGGTTTGTTCAGCGGTATCCCCGTAAAAAGATATTCGTGCAACTGGCCATTGCCACCCGGGGTGTAAGCTGGTTAATCATTGCTCTGCTTACCTTCTGGTTAGGCAC
>JALXCH010000454.1 GCA_026991005.1 Calditrichia bacterium
CCTCCGGTTCGTTGCGATAATACCGCTGAAATAATTCCCGGGTATCTTTAACCGGATGTTCCGGATTACGCTGGTTGTAATCGTTAATCATGGCTGTGGCGGAGGCGTAAAGCTCCCAGCACCCAATTCCCCCGCATTTACACTTCTTGCCATCGTAATCAATGCTCATGTGCCCCAGCTCTGCACCCGCATAATTGGTACCCCGATAAAGCTCCCCTTCTATGATAATACCGCTTCCAATTCCCGTCCCCAGAGTGATGGTAATGACATTAAGTTTGCCATTCCCTGCACCAAACTTGTACTCGCCAAAAGCCATCACATTGGCATCGTTATCCACAAAAATGGGCACCGAAAATCTTCGGGAAAGCGTATCCACGATGGGAACATCTCGCCAGTGGGTAAAATTGGGAGTTCCTCCCATTAAAAAGCCACGTTCCACATCCACACTACCCGGCGTTCCTATTCCAATGGCACTGACTTTTACGCCGGCTTCCTCAGCCCAGGTTAGTCCTTCTTCGATAACCCCTCCAATGTGGTTTAAAATCTCTTCTCTGGGAGAAGTGGCCGGTGTGGGAATGGCGCTCTCCCGAAGGAGCTCTCCGCGGTCGGAGCACAAACCATATTTGATCGACGTTCCGCCAATGTCGATCCCCAGTGCGTATCTGGTCTTCATCCGCGTACCCTCGCACGATTTTCAATATTCAAAGCCAATTCGCGTACCGCTCGAAAGAGGGCTTCCGTTTTATCGGTGAAAGGAACCTGCCGCCGCTTCATAACCAATTGCGCAACTTCCAGGGATTTTTCGAAACTGTAATTGCGCAAACCACCGCTACCGCCCCAGCTAAAGGATGGGATGAATTTGGGCGGGAATCCTTCACCATACACATTGCAACTTACCCCCACTACCGTTCCGGTGTTAAACATGGTATTGATGGCCGTTTTGGAATGGTCCCCCATGATTAATCCCAGGAACTGCTTCCCGGTGGGAACGGGATACCCGTTTAAAAAAACCGTAATTTCTCCGTAATTATTCTTTAAATCGGAATTATTGGTATCTGCACCGATATTTACCCAGGCGCCCAGAAAAGCGTGTCCCAGAAAGCCTTCGTGTTGTTTATTGGAATATTCCTGAATAATCGTTTCTTCTACCTCGCCACCCACCTTGCACACCGGCCCGATGCTGGTGTTCTGGTAAATTTTCGCACCCGCTTTGATGAGGCTTCCCGGTCCCAGGTAAAGGGGACCTTCCAGCACCGCATTGGGCATCACCCGCGCCCCGCGATCGATCCAGATGGGACCCTGCTCGGCATCCAGCACCACCCCGGGCATCACTCGACTTTCCGGCGCTAAATAGATTTGTTCGGGACGCAGTAAATGTACACCCGCATCCATCGTTCCCTCAATACGCCCTTCCCCCACCAGACGGTTAAAATCGCGCTGAATCTGCTTCCCGTTCTCAAAAATAAAATCCCAGGGATAACGCAAAAAGCGGGCGGTTACTTCCTGCACCCGATAATCATTCCTTACCCGTTCGGTTTGTACAACCCCATTTTCCACATAGGTGTGTAACGTTCCCGGTCTGGGGTAGAATGCCAATAACTCCCCGCCCGAAAACAACGCCTCTCCGGGGATCAATTCTCCAAGTGGTTCCACCAATTCCGGTTCGGGATACCACCTTCCATTGAGGAAAATGGAAGTTTCCCCTGCTTCCAGGTTATACCGATGTTCCGGGGATAGGTAATTTTGATGCAGATAATCGCGAGCTAGAAATTGGAAACGAGCATCCGGCAAATTCGCTGCAATAAATTGGCGGAGGTTTCCGCTTCCCAGCCGCAAATCCCATACGGGACGGAAATAAGCCAGGGGGAGCAGGTTGCGAAAGCCCGAATCTTCGAACAGAACAATATTCATACTTCACTCATTCATTGAATTTGTATGTTTTGGTGACCCAGCTATCTACCGGGTGATTCCTGAGACGTGCAGGCAACCACCGGCTGCGTTTGGCAGCTTCGATGGCCAGTTTCAGGCATTTTCGGGAACCGGTAGTATTTTCCAGAACTTCAACATTCTCTACTTTTCCCGATCGATTCACCAAAAGTAATAAACGCACCACACCTTTGCAAGAAGTTGTGGAAATATCGGGATAAACATCCAGCAATGGGCGAGCGGGGGTTTCGGCAACTTCTCCGGTAATATCAGCGGATTGCGGATGGGTGTTTCCAATTTCGGTAAGGGGGAGATCTTCGGGGAAATCGGCTTCTTCAGCTACCACCGGAATCCCCCACCTGGGTGGAGCCGGGCGGGGACGTTTTCCCGTTTTTTTCTGGCGGGTTGGGGGAATCTCGCTCACCTGAATGGTGATTTTTAAAGGAACCGGCTGTGCGGGATGTAAGGGACCAACTCGGGGAAAGGCATAGAACAGTATAATACAGAGCAGCAGAGAAAAAATCAGAGCGACTTTAAACCGGAACCAGAACAACCGTTCTTTTTCATCTTTATCCCACATGATTCACCGGTACATCCTGTAAAAAGGTGCTGAAAGAAAATAACCGGAGCGCCAGAAAGAAGCAAGGAAATATCCGGGAAGTTCTGAAAATCGCTGCAATACCAACCAACAAATAACAAATTCCAAATAACAAAGCCCAATTAACAAATAATAAATTTTTAGGAACCGCAGCGTCCGAAGGATCCCTTTGGGAGACGCAGCGAGCGCTCCAAAGGATTCTGCGAAAGCGAAGACTCAGATTACACATTCCAAAAGACAAATCCCAAATTACAAAACAAATTCTAAATCTCAAACAACAAGCATCGAATTCCAAATTTCAAATGATTTAACAGATTCTTTCATAATCTAATTATGTATTTGTTTTTACTCGTGCTTATTCGTGTGATTCGTGGATAAATAAATCGCAGTTTAATGCTAATATGCATGATTTGTGGCTCTATTAATTCTGGTAAGCCATATAACTCCAAAATATGATTTAAAATTCTTATTTCAAAATTATCAATTATTTCTGTCGTCCTTACAGGACTTAAAATGGTGGGTGAAATTTCCCCTTCCCATGGCTGAAGGCCATGGGCTAAGTTCTTTCGGCCACTCCGTGGCCTCGTACCCTGCCAACAGATAATTTTAGATTTTTTGCCCGATGGTGTCCTTTCTTTTCTTTTTCCTTTTATCTTTTATCTTCAACGGAGGATAAAAAAATTCCAGATGACAAAAATTTAAAAAGCGCAAAGTACGCAGAGGTAGCGCAATGGACGAAAAGAAATTCCAAATCCGAAATAAAATATTTCAAATTACAATTATTTAAAAAAACAAATAATTAAGCTGTTTTTTATAATCAAACCATATTTTTACTTTTTATTCGTGTTCATTCGTGTGATTCGTGGGCAAGTTTTGTCTTATTTTTCATTCGTGTTCATTCGCGTGATTTGTGGTTGCAAATCACTGTGGTTTTCAAAACGTCTAAATACGAAAAAAGGCAGTGCCTTTACGACACTGCCTTTGAATTCCAGATATTCCAAATTTTACTTTTTCAACCGGAAGGTAAAGGGAATCGTCATCCACACTTTCACGTAGCGGTCGCGTTGTTTACCCGGTTTAAATTTAAACTGCTTGGCAGCAGCCACAGCGGCATCGTCCAGCATGGGATTGGATTTAATCACTTCCACCTTTTCCACATCCCCTTTGGTGTTAATCAATACTTTCACCACAACCATGCCTTCGATACCAGCCTTGCGGGCCAGTTCCGGATACTTGGGTTCCACCCGTTTAATCACCACCGGTTTTTCGGAAAGTGCGTAAAATTCCACAATCGGTTCTTCCTCTTCCGGCGGAGGCGGCGGCGCCTCTTCGATGGGAGCATTAAAATCAATCTCCGTTTCATCAATGGTCACATCATCCGGAATATCCTCGTCCTCGGAGGCAATGGGAATAGAAGGACGAGAAGGAGGCGGCGGACGATGAATTTGCTCTGTTTGGGGAATTTCCACCGTCTCAATCTTTACATCCACCTTCTTTTCCAGCTTGTAATTGGATTCGAAGCGTTTGAAAGAATAGAAAATGACGATGGAAACAAGCAGAGCAATCACCAGAGACGCTTCAAAAATCTTACGATAGCGTAGTTTTAAATCGACTTCCGGTTTTTTGTAGATAAATTGATGCTTAGCCATAGTTTAAACCTCAATGGGTTGGAAGTGCAGAATAATTAACTTTCAAAGCATTTGCTTTTCTTAATTCCTGTTGAATATCGGAGATAATTCCCATATCGGCATCCTTATCCACCCGTAACGAAACAATCAACTGGGGATCGTTAACCAGTTTGTTGTACACAATGGTTCTGAGGTCATGGATATTTTTCAC
>JALXCH010000455.1 GCA_026991005.1 Calditrichia bacterium
ATGCTCTGGCCATGCGCATTTTTCTGAAGGCCCTGGAATTGGCCGGAGGTCCGCAAAAGCTCATCGAGTACCGCAACCTTACCTGGATTCCCAGTTTGTTACAGGCCGCCTTTGTGCTGGTACTTTCTCGGGAATTTAATAAGTCTGCTCAGGAAATTGCCGAAACGCTGGGTGTAAGTACCCAGACGGTGCGGAACATCCTTTCTGCCAGTGTGGAGAAGGTTAAAGAAAAACTTGCCTCGGAACTGGATTCCCGGGAGGTTCGGGTGCACACGGCAGCGGGATTAGCGCAGTGGGCTTACCAGGAAATTCAGGCGGGGAACGAGAGTGTTCATTTTCTGGAAACGGCTTTCCAGCAGGTATCGGATTTACTGGATATTGCCTGGCCGCTGGAGGTGTTGCTGCGCCTGCGCGGGCAGAAATTTCCCCTCACGCGGAATACTTTACGGGAACTGTTGAGGGGTGTGCAAATTGAAGGAAAATCCGCCGAACAACTGGTGGATAGGCTGCCCGAAAGTGTTTCTTCACCAGCGCGGTTGTTGAAACACCTGAAAGAAAGTGCCCGGGAGCTTTCCCGTGTGGTTTAGAAACTGGAGTGGTTTGAAGGAGGAGGGAGGTGGAATCTTTTTGTTCAGGGAGATGAAAAGAATATTGGAGCGTTAATCAAATTCTTTCGGGTATTTGGGTAACGGAATCTGGAGGAAAGGGCTATGGAAGAAACTCGCGGCACATATTCTAAACCGGAAGTGGTAGAAGAAGGCATTGTGCGTTTTGAAGATGTGGAGAAAACCGCTCCGGAGCTGGAAGGGGTTCCTACTGGAGTGGAGGGGCTGGATGAAATGTTTTTTATCTCCCGGTTACAGGGGGAAGAGGTCATTCAGGAACCGTTGCATGGTATTCCCCGCTACGCTGTTCTTAATGTAACGGGAGTTGCGGATACGGGGAAAAGTATTCTGGTGGAGCAGTTTGCCATTACTCAGGCAGCGCGGGGAGAAGCGGTGTGTTTCGTCACCGTGGAATCTCCGGCGCCGTTTCTGGTGATGGGGATGCGCCAGCGGGCAACGGCAATGGGAGTTCCCGAGGAGGTACTGGAGAAAAACATCGTCATCATCGATGCCGCTTCTACGCACCTGTTGCGGGAGAATATTCCTTCGTTGTTGGCTACACTGGCGCATGTCATTAAGACCTACCGGGTGAAGCATACCATCGTGGATTCCGTGACGGGTTTTTACGAACACAAGGAGATGACCGCTCGCGTAGTGGTACGCCAGTTGTTTAATTTCCTGAAAAAATGGCATCAGACCGGGCTGCTGGTTTCTCAGAAGCGTTCCGGTCACGAGGAGCTTTCGGCTGAGGCGGCAGGCGGGTTCGCAGTAGCTCACATTCTGGATGGCACGCTGGTGCTTTCCAAAGAAACGATTGATTCCGCGTACAAAGCGCGTTTGTACGGACTTCCCGTAGGCGAGATGGTGCGACTTTTCCGCATCGATGGTTGCCGACTTACCGGACATGATTCCCGCATCCACCTGATGGAAATCACCCGGAGCGGTCTGGTAAAAATTGGCGCTGCCCTGGTGGAGGTGGTGTCCCGGAGAAATACCTGAAGAAAATACTTTCGGGAAGTAACCTCACAAAGGGGAAGGTTGGCGAAAGAACAGCGGAGAATGTATCCAGCTTTCGGTTTAGTTTGAAGGTGGTACACTCATTCTGCCTGAAGTAAGCGAATTAGGTGTAGTTTTTTTGAAGGGGAGATAATGTTGAATTCTAAACAGGAATGGAAATCAACCCGATTTCCGCCCAATTAGCCAGATTATCCCAGAGATGCCCAATCCACCAAACATGGGCTGAATGCCCAGCCAGTAGTGCAGTTGGGAAAGAGAGGGGCTGATGTGAATAGACATCAGAAGCAGGACAAGGGAGGTTCCAAAGGAGAGAATCAGGTTCAGGAGGACGAGGCGGCGCGAAAGCCGGAAGAGCGTGAAGTAGCTCCCCAGAATGGGAATAAGCATGGGAGGAATGAAGAGGGTTCCAATGAGGTACCACAATTGAATCACCGAAGGGAAAAGTAAAGCCAGAGTAATGGAGAGGAGGGCAGATACAATTAGACCGACCCGGGTAAATCGCAGCCGTTGCGCTTCTTGCCGGGTAAATTGACCCATGAAATCGTGCCCCAGGGTAACGGCAGAGAGCAAAAAAGTAGAGTCCAGGGTGGACATGATGGTGGCCAGCAAACCGGTAAGGAAAATGCCCGAAAGCAATGGTGGCAGTACCCGATGGGAAAGCAAGGGGTAGCTCAGAGCCGGTTCAATTCCCTGCAGCAGGGCGCGGGCGTACAGGCCGCTGCTGGTAGTAAGGAAGTCGAACACCATCCAGAAGAGTACGGAAATCAGAATTCCCCGACGTGCTACCCGGGGAGAACGGGCGGCGTAACAGCGCTGATGGAAACCGGGATCAATCAACGTCCACAACGCGATGAAGAACCACACCAGGATGTACTGGGGACTATTCCCGCCATGCCAGGTGAGATGCTGAGGAGGGAGATGCAATTTCAGAAAGGAGTAACCTCCGTAACGGAAAACCAGTACGATAAACATTAGGATAAATCCCCCAAACATGAGGATGAATTGAAACTGGTCGGTACGCACCACGGCACGGAATCCGCCATTCACCACATAAACAAGGGAAAAAAGCGTGCCCAGAATCAAGCACACCCACAGGCTCCAGCCGGTAAGCATGTGCAGCAGGAAACCAATCATCAAGACGTAGGGAGCGGGGAGGGTCATGAAGAAGGTGAACAGGGTTCCGATGAGCCCACTGGAGCGTCCGTATTGGCGAAAGAGTTGATCCGGGATGGAGAGCAGTTGCGCTCGCTGGATGCGCGGGGCAAGCACGAATCCGAATAAAATAGCGAAAAGATAGTAGGGCACGCCAAAAACCAGCCAGTTGGAGAGGCCGTAGAGATAAGTGAATTCGCCAACACCCAGAATTCCTCCGTACCAGGTGGTTACCAGAGTTGCCACAAATGCCGGTAGGGTAAGGTGGCGCCCGCCCACAATAAAATCCGTTTCGGTGTTTCGCCCGTTTCGGGCGCGAAACCCGATAATGAGAAGAAAAATCAGGTACAGAAGGATAGGAAGAATTTCCAGCGGGTGCAGCTTAAACATGGTGCTCCGGCCAGTTAATGAACACCAGCAGGTTGCCGCTGGTGAGGGTGAGGCGAACCGGCGATTCCACCACTTCGTTGCTCAAACCTTCGCGCACTCCAAATTCCAGCGGTTCATTTTTCAGCGGGTATTTCAGGCCGTGGGTGGTAATGCCTTCCACCCGGCCCAGGGGAATGAGGGAAACCGTTTGCCCGATTTCTGCCGGGAATTCCAGATTACGTTCTGCCCACAAAATGCGAGCGTAGCGGTCGTAAATTTCCATCTGGAAATCGTTGCGGTAGCGCATGAGCACCGAAAAATTGTTGATGGCATGATCCATCCGCTTTCCGGTAATTCCCAGCAGTACCAAACGGGTAATTCCAATCTCCCGGCAGTACTGAAGGGCTTTTTCCAGATCGTTCAGTTCCTGAGAAGGACGGTGAATGAAGGTAAGACCCAGGAAGTTGTCCTCGTAGAGTTCTTTCACTGAATCCAGATCCCCAATTACCACATCCGGTTTTACACCGCAGGAGATGGCATTTAATGCACCACCGTCTGCTGCCACAACTTTCTCCCATTTCTCTTTGCGAAATCGTTTAAGCAAATCGCAATCAATCTCCCCGTTGGCGATAAGTAACGCTTTGTGTTCGGACATAATTAAATCCTCCTTAATAAAATCAATTTAGAAATTAGAGAGGGTTGCTACGCATCGTCCGGAGTCGCACATGTTAGGATTACATGTGCCAGCGAATTCCGGCAATCCAGTTCCGTTCGGCGCCAGGCCAGTAGAAATTTTTTCCTTCCCAGGAATCGTAATAACCCGCGGTGTAGAATTTCCGGTTGAAAATGTTGTTAACCTGCACCGAGAAGCGAATGTTTTCCAGTCCCCAGAAGGAAGGGAGTTTTACTCCCAACCGGGCATTGAGCACTGTGTACGCGGGAACAATGCGGTCTTCGTTCTGGGTGTTGTCCAGATACTGCTTGCCCACGTACTGCCCGTGGAGCGAAAGATTCCAGCGGGAGTATCGGTAAGTAATTCGCAGGTTACCCAGCATATCCGGAAATCCCGCAATGGCGTTTCCGCTCAAATCCTGTTTCGTTGTTTCGCCCGTGTCCCAGTTGTACTGATACAGTGTAAATTTACGGAAGTAATTGTTGTTGTAAGAAAAATTGCCGCTGACCTCCCAGTGGGAGCTCATCCGCCAGCGCA
>JALXCH010000456.1 GCA_026991005.1 Calditrichia bacterium
GCGATAACCACTGCCCAGATTACCGCATGTTTGCGGTAGTTCATGGAATAGGATCCGATCAACAAAAATAAGAAAGTGCTCAAATAGTAACCGATGTATTTCATCACCAGCAAATAGGCCAGCACCAGGGCAATGAGCCGGAGGGGGACCAGAATACGCCCGGTGGAAGGGGGATCGTCTGCTTTGCCGCGCAGACGCTGCCCAATTAACCAGCCGCTAAAAAGCCACAAGCCGTAAATCCAGAGTCGTGGCATGGAGGCCGGACCCACCGTAGAGGCCAGCTTCCCCCGGGGGAAGTCCAGCGTAAGGTAGTAGAGGTAAATACTGAAAAAGATAATAAATGAAGCAATTACCGTGTCCCCATTCAGCCACTCCCGTTTAAAAACATACACTCCCAGCATCAGCAGCAGATAAGCGCCGGCCAGAATCAGGGCCATACGCTTCTGATGCTGAGCCGCCTGAGGTGGGGTGGCCTTCAGGATGCCCGCCTTTTTCAGATATTTAATAGCCTCTTTCTGGTCGCGTTGTACCATGCGGGTAAACTCTGTGTGGGGATAAAACACCGGTTGTGCCGAGGTGTTCTCGATAAACGCCACCCACTCCGAATCCTGGCTGATTTTGTGCAACAAATCAGTGAGGTATTGAATGGCCTGGTAGGGGGTTCCTTTTTTAACGGCAAAACCTCGCCAGAGCACTTCGTTTTTCAGGGGATACCCTTTTTCCACAAATGTGGGAGCATCCGGAAATTGGGGTAACCGTTCCGGAGCAGCCACGGCTGCAATCATTAACGAAGGGCGCCCTTTCACATCCACGGGATTTCCCACATACACCGCTCCGTGTTGGCCCATCAGCGCGGCCAGGGCATCGGAACCACCTTCGTAGGGAATCCATTCCCCTTTAATACCCAGTACTTCCCAGGTTTTAACCGCCATCAAATGATCCACACCTCCCACCAGTGGACCTAACCAGCGTTGTTTTCCCTTTTTCGCTTTCGCATCGGCAATAATATCCTCCAGTGTGCGTACCTGGGAATGGCGGTTGGTGATGAGTGCTTCCGGATCCACCACCATGCAGGCCAAAAAGTAAAAATCGTCCAGATTCACTCCGCTTTTGGTGAGGAGTACCGTGGAAATAAACGATTTGGTGACTCCCAGCACGGTGTAGCCATCGGCCCGCTTGCTAAGGACGGTGCGCATGGCAACTACACCGGAACCACCGCTTTTGTTTTCCACCAGAATGGGAGTATCGGTGTATTTGCGGGCAAGGTTGGCAATCTGCCGTGCCGTAATGTCGATGGCGCTCCCCGGTTTACTGTGCACAATGATGGTAATGGGTTTTTCGGGAAAATCGGCATGCAGAAAACCGGGAAAAACAATGAGTAGAACAAGGAATATGTTAAAGAAATAACGTTTCACAGACCTCTCGCTTAAACCGGATTCCATCTTCAACAAAATTTAATTTTGGGTTCGAACGGGTTACCGGCGTTTTGCCTGCCGCAGAATAGCTCTGTGCTGGCTACGCCATCCCCGTGTTATTTTTTGTTCCATTCCCGATAAGGATGTTTCATAAGCATGGCGTTGTAATAACGGACATCGCCCGTGACTTCTTCGCCCAGCCACTCGGGTTTTTCGAATTCTTCGTCTTCGGATTTCAATTCCACTTCGGCTAAAATTAATCCCTCGTTGTCTCCGTAGAATTCATCGACCTCGAAAGTGTGGTTTCCAACGGGTACCAGGTAGCGGGTCTTATCAATCACCCCCGGCTCGCAAATCTTAAGCAGGTTTTCGGCGTCAGCGGTGGGGATTTCAATTTCCCACTCGAAGCGGCTGGCTCCGCTTTCGTTGCCAATTCCTTTTACGGTGAGGTATCCTTTGTCGCCTTTAATCCGTACCCGTACGGTTCGTTCGGGTACAGAGGAAAGGTATCCCTGCACAATGCGAATCGCCCGGGTCGCCTGTTTCTTAAAATCGTGATTTTTAACTAAAAATTTGCGTTCAATTTCCTGTGCCATTGTCCACTGCTCCTTTAACTTCTGTTTAATTAAATGTGCTACCTTTGCCGGAGACCGGCTGTTGATGGGGAAAGTCCGCCTTAGCAGGTACCGTGGGCTAACAACGCCACCTTTTTTCCGCGGGAGAGCAGTTCGTTGAACCGACGGCAGGCTTCGGGTGTTTTTTCCACAATTAGCTCCTTTCCCTGCTGCCGGATGTAGTTGCGTACCTCTGCCGGTACTTCCACCGCCCCTAAGAATCCGTTGCCAATAATTACCGTTTCCACGTCCGCCTGCACTGCTTTTTCCACCATGGGGATGGTGAGCCGATGCCCCTGACGTTCTGCCCAGGCTTCCAGGTGCTCTCCGATCAGGCGAATGTCCTTTCCCACCCCCACGATGCGACCCCCGGATAGTTTGGCGTGTTCCTGACCACCAATGACAAACCTCCCCCAGCTTACTTCCTGAATCGGTCCGGTTGTGAATTGGTAGCGTTCCATGATAATTCAGTTGTTTTTGCACTTTGCCCGGAGGGTTAGTAATTCAACCCCACCGAACGCTTCATGGCTTTGATGTAATTAACATTTTCGTAATGATCCAGACCCAGTTTCTTCACCGTATTGATGACCAGTTCCGGATCGGCATGTTCCACTGCAATGGTTTTAATGGGATTACCATTGAAGGTTACTTCGGCGATTTCCACAATACAATCGTCGATGGTGTAACCGTACCGTTTTTTGAACACATCCACGATGTGCAGTTCCGGCGCCGGTTTAATCAGTTCTTCCAGATACTGCTCGTAGGTGTATTCGTCCCGCTGGAAGTAGGGCATGGGGATGTTAAATGCTTTGTACACTACCGCCAGATCGGTGATGTGAATGGGGAAACCCGCTTTCATGATGGGCGTCCACTGCTCCAGGCCGTCCTGATTCACCCGAAGCAGGGTCTTAATGTCCATCAGCATGTCGCGGATTTTGGTGTTGTCGTTACTCTTTTCGGAAAGGATGTAAATTTCCGAACTTTCGCGCACTTTCCCCTGCGGATATTTCTGGATGGCAGCAATCCCATCCGAAAGATCTTCACCAAACGTTCGCCATTCCCAGCGTGGAATAATTTTTTCCATATCTCTGTCTCCTGAATTTGTGGTACCAAATTTTTTTCAACATCGGTTTTAAATCAAATCCTGTGCCAGGTGTTTTATTCCTTAAATATAATTAAAATTTCCAGCAAAAAAATCTCAAAGCCTTTCTGTTATTTCCGGGAACATTAAATTGGAAGGAGAGGTCATTCTCCATTAAGTATCTTTAATGATTTGTTATTATTGAAGTTGGAACACCATTCCCTACCCGCCTCAGGAGTAGAAGCGTCTTTTTTGAGAAACGAATCTGTCTCTCCTGAGATGGACATGCCCCGGGATTGGTTCTGCACTGGATTTGGGCTTTGCTCTTTGGAACAATGGGAATGGGAGAGAATGTGGCGCTCTGTCGTCAGGTGGCGATATATCGCCGCCTTTTTGGCGAAAAATGGCCAATTTCCGTTGCACTCTGAACCGGGAAGTGTTAAGTTACAGGAAATAATTGATGAAGAAAATCTGGCAAGAAATTCGCAACGATTTCCATGGTTCATTTAATTAAGGAAATGTGGGCTTTGAAGAGTAAAGCAATACCGGGATTCTTACTGGTAGCCCTGTTGCTGGGGCTAATTACTTATTTTATTTATCAGCGGGTAACGGATATTTCTCAACCGCTTCCGTCTGCGGAGTTTACCGGGGCGGTACAGGAGGCCGATGATGGTAAACCTGTGGTGCGTTTTGGGGTGATTTCTCGCTATCCGCCCACTTTGATTTACCAGGGCTACCAACCCCTCATGAATTATTTAACGGAAAATACTCCTTACCGATTTGTTCTGAAATTGAGCAGTTCGTACCAGCAAACCGTGGAGCAACTGGCTCGCGGAGAAGTAGCGGCAGCGTTCTTGGGTTCTTACATTTATGTGCTCACTCGCGAAAAATACGGATTGCAGGCCATTTTAAAACCGCTGAACGAAAATTTTGAGCCGTATTTTCATTCCGTGCTCATTACCCGCAGCGATTCTCCCATTTACGGCATCCAGGATTTGAAAGGGATGCGCCTGGCGCTTCCTTCCCGGCAATCCTTTTCCGGAAACTGGTTGTTCCAGGGCGAACTGCAAAGACATGGACTTTCTCCCGACGATTTGAAGTCCGTACGGCATTTTTCCCATCACCATACCGTAATTTACCAGGTGTTAAAGGGAAATTTTGATGCCGGTGTGGTGAAGGATCGCGTGGCACGGGAGTATCTGAATCGAGGGATTC
>JALXCH010000457.1 GCA_026991005.1 Calditrichia bacterium
ATTTGGAGGAACCAAAATAATGAAATTATTTCGGAACACGGGATGGCTATTCATATTACTGGGACTCATGTTCCTGATGAGCTGTTCGTCCAACGAAAATGTGGTGATTAAAACCCGCGAACAGCCGGTGATTTATGATCAGTTATATCCTTATTATGTAGAAGTGTGTGCCGTAAGTCAGATTCGTCCTCGAGGGGAATCCTATGGGGGAAGTGCTGGCCACGCTGTGATTTATTTGAAAGGAGCGAAGTGGGTTAAGGATGCGCCCTATCCCACCATCGCCCTGTGCGATTCGACGGATGATTTGAAAAATCCCAATACCGGTGTGGGAGTAAGCGTGGATAAGCTGTTTCAAAATGTGAACTGGATCGGGGTACCAACCCGCTTCTTTTTCTTCTACGGGAATCTCCCGGAAACCACCGCGCTTACCCAGGAAAGATTTGAAGAAACAATTCGCTATGCGATAAATCTGGGTATTTTTAACGGAATTAAGGTGCATCAGAAGTACCTGGTGGATAAGCCGGACACCATGAGTATCCTGGAGTATCTGGCGCATGAGTCCATAGGTACCGATTATGCCCTCAATTTCGGTCGCACCATTTTCAGCGTGAGTGTTCCGGTGACCCGGGAGGTGTTGGGCAGGGTGGTGGATTATTTAAACCGGATTAATCGGGAATATGCCACGGGGAAGGCGCATTATGACTGGAGTGGATATTCCGATAATTGCAGCCACCTGGTACATAATTCTCTGGCGGCTGCAGGTTTCTGGAAACCGCAAACGGTGAACACGACGAAGTTGAAGCAATTGTTTAATCTGTCTGTCCCTGCCAACGAATTTGTTAATTTGTTCGACCGAGCCAATAATTATCCCATCGAAGATATTAAAAAGATTTATCGGGACGAAGTGCTTAACCAAACTTTGATGGAATACCACTGGCTTCCTACCCGCCATGGGGCGTTATTGCGTACCATTCAGGTGCGGCAAGAAAACGAAGTGTACGACCCGCAATTTAAAATATTCGTGATGGAATTTCCCATCATTAAACAGAAAACACGCAAAGTGAAAAAAATGGCACAGCGTCCGGAATTCACCGAGCTTAAAGCCAATTTGCTCTATTTCCAGCAACGTTACCGGAAAATTCTAGCTCGAAAAGAAAAGACATTGAGAAAAAATAACGACCCCAAATTTCTGGAATTTGCTCGTGTTTACTACCAATATATTCAGGAACAGCTTGATGATGTGAATGTCAAACTTCGGGTGCTGGAAGCAAATTAGCAGTGAGGATTTAACGTTGCGGTCATCATTTGATGAAAAATGGGGGTGAAAATAAAATTGATGGGAAAATCTATGAAGTCTTTTGCTAGAGCTTTATTGATTACATTGTTGATTTTACCAATACTGGTGTTCGGCAAACCGGAACGACCCACTGTTGGTCTGGTGTTGAGTGGGGGAGGTGCCAAGGGCTTTGCCCATATTGGGGTGATTAAAGTGCTGGAAGAGCTGGGGATTCCCATCGATTATATCGCTGGAACCAGTATGGGAAGTGTGGTAGGAGGCTTATACGCCGCAGGTATTTCCATTGAAGACCTGGAGAAAGTGGCAGTGCACACGGACTGGAATGATATTTTGTATGATGTAGTCGGTCGTCGGAAGTTAAGGATGGATCAGAAAAATTGGGATGGCCGCTATGCGTTAAAACTTCCTATGCGAAAAACCAAAATCTTTTTACCCAGTGGGATTATTGCCGGGCAATATGTGCTGGAACTTCTCTCGAAACTAACCATACCGGTGCACGATGTTAACGATTTTTCCCGGTTACCCACTCCGTTTCTGGCACTGGCAACTGATGTACAAAATGGGAAAGGGGTACTATTGGATCATGGTTTTCTCCCCTATGCTATTCGTGCCAGCATGTCTATCCCATCGGTTTTCTTCCCGATGGAGATCGATGGGCATTATTTAATTGATGGAGACCGGGTGCGCAATATCCCGGTTATCGATGTTATTAAGCGGTATCATCCCGATATCATTATTGCTGTGGATGTGTCTGCGGTGCTATTCAAAAAAGAGCAGTTGCAATCTTTGTTGAATGTATTAAATCAGAGCAATATGTACAGTTCGGTAGCGACGAACGAGGCTCAACTTAAACTGGCCAATATTGTGATTCGTCCCGATATTACCGGGCTTTCTCCTCTCAGTTTCAATAATGTGCAGGATATTGTGGATCGGGGAGAGCGTGCCGCCAGGGAAGTCCTGCCCCAATTGCAGGCACTGGCCGATTCTCTGAAACGGTTTGCCCCTTTACCCAAACATCCTGTAATAACCCTCCCGGACTCCATCCAACTGGATGGTGTTCAAATTAAAGGCTTGCGAGATGTCTCTAAGAAGACCATTATTTCCGAATTACATTTCAAATTTCCCGGTAAATATTCTGTGGAAGATATTCGAAAGGCTGTGGAGAATATTTACAGTTTGCAATTCTTTACCCGGGTAGATTTCCGCATTCACAAAGAGGGGAATAAAAATATCCTGGTGTTAAACATCATCGAGAAAAAACTGAATAAATTTCGACTGGGATTTCGCTACGACAATAAAAGAAATACTTCTTTTATCATTAATTTTTTAATTCGAAATTTGCTGCGCGAGAGTTCATACATCAATCTGGATTTTCTTCTGGGGAATCGTCTGGAATTAGATGCTCAATATTATACCCTGACGGGATTTTTGCCGGGCGTTGGGCTGAATTTGCGGTTAAACTATTCGGAAGATAATCTGGATATTTATTCCAAGAATGAGGTGTTAGCGCGATATGGCTTTCGGAATTATGCCGGAGAGGTGCGCTTTGGTTCGCTCTTTGCCCGGATGTTCGATTTGAGTGCCGGGTTACGAATGGAATACATTCGTGCTTTTCCCAATATTGGCCAGAGTGGATTACCCCGTTACGACCAAAAAGCACTCTCTTTTATGACGATTTTGTGGATGGATAAGTACGACCGCTTTTACTTCCCCCGAAACGGATATTCCATTTACACCCGGTACGATCATGGATTTAATCATCTGGGCGATAAAGTAGCCTACGATCGACTCTTTTTCTACTTGACAGGAGCCAAAGAGGTGTGGCATCGGGTGGTTTTGGGTGCACGCCTGGTGGGTGGAACAATCCGAAATGGTGATGCTCCCATAAACGGTGCTTTTTATCTGGGAGGTATCGATGTGCCCATTCTTCAAACCGACCGTTCCCGTTCTTTTTTCTCTTTCTATGGATTGAATCAAAAAGAAATATTTGGTTCCAATATTCAGGCCGGGCAATTGTATCTCCAATATCAGCTCTCCACCGAAAATTACCTCACTGCTGTGGTCAATGCAGGGAATATCTTCGATAGTTGGGCGGATAATGTCCTATCCGAAAAATATGTGGTGGGATACGGACTTACCTACGGAATGAATACGGTTCTGGGGCCGCTGGAACTCACTGTGTCCGGAAGCGATGTTCATAGCTTCTTAGCTTATCTGCATATTGGGGTTAAATTCTAAGGTCTGTTCTTCCAATTTGTTGAGATATGGCAAAGAGGGTACAGAGGGTTGAAGGGTGATTCATGAAAATGAAAGGGGGCTCGGGAGGTTTTCTTATTCTCTCGGAGTATTATTTTAATGAGTGACGCCGACGTGTAGCTGCAATAAAGACCACCGTTGCTTTAAATCTGGATATGCTTCGGTTTCTGGATGAGTGCCTCCAAACCTTAGCGGGAGGGCGCCAGCGGAAATTCAATGGCGATAAAAAGCTGATTGTGCTCCGTCCAGCTGCTGATGGTTCCCCCCAACCGCTGAACCAGCTCCTTCACAATGGCAAGTCCCAGCCCCGACCCTTTCACCCGTTCCGAGAATCGGGTGTCGCGGTAAAAAGGCTCGAATAATTGCTCTGGTGCAACTTCCAGGGGTTGAAGCAAAAAATTGCTGACTACAATCTGGATAGCACCTTCCTTCTCCATCACCTGGGTGGTGATGGGATGGGATAAATCGCCATATTTCAGGGCATTGCTCCACAGATTATCCATAATCTGGGCTAACCGCATGGGATCGGTAACCAGGCGGTAACGTCCACGTTCGGCAAAACGCAGCAATGCCACCGCTTCCCGCTCCCGGGCTTTGTGGGCAAAAAAGCGATGTTCCTCTTTTAGAAATGCTTTCAGCGAAATGGTCTTTTTTTCAATCTGGAAATTGGCTTCCTGAAGCTTGGCCAGTTGAATCAAATCCTCGGCAATTTTGATGACCCGTTTAATGTCGTTTCGCACCGTATCCAGAAGCTCTGATGGAGGCAGGGAAGCGGGTTCCCCGGGATTTCTGTTGGCTCTCATGTAATCAATGATATCGATGAAACCTTTAATCGAGGTTAAGGGGGATTTGATTTCGTGAGAGGCATGGGCTATCAGTCGTTGCCGCGCCCGGTTGCTCTCTTCCAGTTGTTCAATTAAATCCTGAATTTGCCTTGCCATCCGGTTGAAATTTTTCCCCAGTGTGGCAATCTCGTCATTTCCCGGTAGTTCCAGGTTCACCTGGAAATTTCCCCGAGCTACCTGAGCTACCCCGCGTTCAAGCTGAATCAATCGTACATTTAAGGAGGAAGACAGCTTCCAGCCCACCACAATCGTAACCAGCAGAGTAAATAATCCCGAAACAGCCATCACCAGCACCACCTTCCAGAACACCGGTTTCCGGCGCGATTGCCAACTTACCCGGATGGCCGGAAAAACTGCGTGGGGAAGGGTGGCATAATACACGGTAGAGAAACCGGTGAATTGGTTTTTTGCAGCTTCAATAGCGCGAGGCAGGGTGGGTTCCGGAGGGAATAAAAGATGGTTTCCCAGTGCCCACCTCCCGGTGGAATCGTACACGTCAATCTGCCCCTCCAGAAAAATGTTGTTGATAAATTTTTCAATTTGCCGGGGGGAATGGGTACGCATCTCGATGCGGTTGATTTCGTCCAGAATGCTGGTAAAGCGCCCCTCCTCGGCATGGCGCAGAACATCCACCACCGTGCTCCGGAAAATTAGAGTAATCAGAATTCCCTGAATCATGAACAGGGTCAGGAATACCGCCGTGAGGGTGAGAATAACCTTGGTGTAAAATGAGCGAAAAATCATTCCTTTTCCCCGAGTTTGTAACCCACGCCAAAGATGGTTTGAATATACCGGGGTGCTCCCGGGTCTTTTTCGATTTTGGCCCGGAGGCGGGCAATATGGGAATCCAGCGTGCGCCCGTAACCTTCGTACTCGTATCCCAGAACCAGCTCGATGAGTTCGTCCCGGGAGAAAACCCGACCGGGAGATTGAATTAAAATCTCCAGCAAGCGAAATTCGGTAGGGGTAAGTTTAACCGCTTTTCCGCGGACTTTTACCTGCCGGGTTTCCGGATGAAAAGAAATTTCGCCGTATTGAATCGTATCGCTTCCGCCACCCTGCTGCATTTCCTGGCGACGAATAAGGGCTTTAATGCGGGCAATCAGTTCCATCATCTCGAAAGGTTTGGTGAGGTAATCGTCCGCACCGGCTTCGAAACCGGTGAGCTTATCCACAATTTCCGAGCGTGCGGTAAGCATCAAAATGGGTGCGGTGGTGTGGCGACGGATTTGGGGGATGAGCTCCGGCCCTTCGCTATCGGGTAACATCCAATCCAGAATAATGACATGGCAGTGGGCAAGGTGGGGTGAATTCAAGGCAGATTTTCCATCCAGTACGTGAAAAACCTGATACCCCACCAGTTGCAACTGGACGGAAATGGTTTGGGCAATGCCCATTTCGTCTTCCACCAACAAAATCGTTTTGGGAGGTTCATGTGAAGTTCGGGGTGTATTCATCGAGTTTTGTGTACTCCTTTTTTCAGTAATAACAGTGATTTAAATGCTTCTCTCTATAACCCTCACTTATAAAATAAATATTTTTTCGGAAACGTGCGTACTCTTTTTTTCAATTCCAGAATATCGTTAAAAAATCGCAACACTTTCGCAACAACTGACGCGCGGGAATTTTTTATATTACTCCCGGGTACGATGAGGTACGTGCTGGTCTAATTACATGACGAAAAATAGAAGCAACCTGCCTCTGCTTCCTCTAATTAAAAAAAATCATCCCTGTGGAAGTGGGCAGGAGGTTCACTGGTTTTGTCTAATTCAATTAATTCTCTCTGTTATTTAAAATCAGGAGGTTTCTTCCATGAAGTGGTTTAAGTTTCGTAATGTAGCTCTGATTGCTTTTCTCATTGCTTTTGTGACGTTCTTGTCCTGTTCCAAAGATTCTACCAGTAACAACGAACCGGATTTAAGCGAGCAGCAGGTGCAGGATGCAGCAGCGGCTGCCGAATATTCGGTGATTTATCTGGAAACAACAACCTCCACTGCCTCTGCTGCCACCATGGCAGCCAATACCGGCGGAAGTTTCGCGAAAATTATGGGTGCTGGCGATACCACTCTGTACAATGGCTGCCCGGTAATCACCTGGAACTTGTCTCAGAAACAACTTTTGATTGATTATGGAGAAGGCTGCACCGGGCCAGCAGGAATCAACCATAGCGGAAATATTGTAATGAATGGCAGCCTGAGCGGTGGAACGTTACAATTTGCCGTTGCTTTTAACAATTTTACTACGATGAATTGCTCCATTGGTGGGAGTATGAGTTATGTGATGCGGTTGGGGTATGCCGAAGTAAACATTACCAATGGAGCCATTACCTGTGAAGATTCCACCATCAAAGTAGATGCTAATTTAAAGATCACGGTGGATTTGAACAATACACTGGGTGATCCGACGGACGACTCTTACACGGTTACCGGTGAGGGAACGGTGATCGCAGCGGACGGCACCACCTATGGAATTAAGATTACCGATCCATTGTTGTTCTACGCCATGTGTAAATATCCCGTGCGCGGCGTGATGGAAATAACCGGGAAAGATTTTACCGCCCAGGTGGATTTCTATCCCGAAAGCGGGGATTGCGATGATGTGGTTGAGATTTCGGTGGGTCAGTTAAAGAAGAAGGTTCACCTTTCTACAATTTTGTAAATCGAAAGTGTATCCTGGGGTGAAGGGACGCACGGTTCGCCGAGATGGCGCCCGTGCGTCTTCTATTTTGTAATCCCTTTTTCATTGATCTACTTCCTCCCCATAGAATTCTCCGGATGTTGCCCATGAAAAAAACCAACCGCAAGCGACGCACCGCTTTTTTTACAAAGATTCATGTGGTTATCGGTTAAAAATGTGATTTTACTTCTTTTTCAAAAGAAACCATCCAAACTAAACTGAAAGCGAAACTCCCGGAATAGGGAAGGTGTTTACGCTTCCTGCAGGAAAACCTGTTCTATTACCTCGAATGTTTTCCGCGCGCAGGCATCCCAGGTAAATTGGGCGGCGTGCTGGTAACCGGCACGGATGAGCCGTTCCCTCAGGGCACGATCCTGCAGCAACTGGCGAATAGTAGCGGCGATGGATTCCGGTTGTTCCGGCGAACAATAAAGGGCGGCGGTACCGCAACGTTCGCGCAATGCCGGTATGTCCGAAGCTACCACGGGACACCCGCACGCCATGGCTTCCAGCGGAGGTAAACTGGATGCTTCGTAGAAAGAGGGAAATGCCAGGCAGCAGGCCTGATGATACAACGGCACCAGCTCTTCCGGATTTTCAATCTGCCCTGCAAAATGAATGCGGTCTTGCAAAGATGATGAGATTTCCATTTGCTGCTTATGGAATGTCCGTGCTGTGGAGCCGACCACCACCAGGTGTACATCCTGCTCTCGCAGGAGTATTTCCAGCGCTTTTAACACCCCGGTTAAATTTTTCCCTCGGCTTAGCGAGCCGACAAACAATATGTACGGCGTTGGGTAAGGCACCGGTTGTTGCCAGAGGGTTTCTTTCCGGGAAAGAACCTCCTCCGGTAGCCCTCCGTTTTGAATCACATGAATCTTGCCCTGCACCTGTGGGTAGTTCTGGAGGATGGCGTTTTGTTCGCTCCGGGAGACGGTAATCACCGCCCGGCTGTGTTTCATAATAAACGGGGTAAGGAAGCGGTACCAGAGGCGAAACGCGCGACTGTAAGCTTCGGGAACGGTAAGGAAGGCAACGCTGTGCACGGTAACCACCACGGGGCGACGAAACAGGTAACTCATGAGCGGGGCGGTGTTTCCGGGCGAAAACAAGACGCCATCCCAGTGGTGGAACGGAAGCTCCCACTGTTCCCAGGCATGGCCGGAATATTGACCCAGCGGTTTTAGGGCAATGTGCTGGAGGGGAATTTCATGTCTCAGGCCACGGGTGGGGATTAAAAGTGTGAACCGGTAGCGCGATGGGTCGATAATGCCCTGCTCCAGAAGCCGGTCGAATGCTTTAACCACCTCGTGAGCGTAGCGCTGCACTCCGGTAATTGGTTGCGTTAAAAAACGTCCGTTGATGTAAATTCGTCGAATTTCCTGAGACATCGTGCTATCTCCATTCGTTTCCGGTTAACAGCTGGTCAGGAAGAATTCAATGAACCGAACCCTTACGAATGCTTCACCAGATTGCCGGGAGGAAAGCAGCGATCTGTTAAAATAGTTTTCTCCGGTTACCAGTTAAAATTATTGGCACCAGAGAAACATAGCGGAATAGTGTTCGGGTACGGCAATTTATTATCCCCTCGACAATTCATAACAGAGCACCCGCGCCATTCAACAGGAAATATAAACCGATTGAAATAAACAGGGCTATGTAACCCATTGCAAGAAATTTTGCGGTGAATTTTGCAATATTGTTTGTACCTTCGTGGGTTACATATAATTTGTATGCTATCAGATTTGCCAGTGAACCGAATAAACTCCCAAAACCACCCGCATTTGAACCCCACAATAACGCCTGCCAATTGGAGGTAAATTTTGCAAATAAAAGCGTGGCTGGTACATTGCTCATAATCTGACTTGCTAAAGCAGAAAACAGAAAAATATGTCCTGAATGGCTTATTTCCGAGGCCAGAATCATCTTTAAATTGTTGGCAATCCCGAAGAAAAACAGAAAACTGAATAATAGCGCATAATCGATACGCAGGGCTTTTCGGTCGAAAAAAATTGCAAAAAGAATAACTCCTATTCCGGCTAAAACAGGAACAACGCGGAGAACGGTTAGAAGAACAACAATAAGCAACACGCCGTAGAGATAGGCTATTTTGTTAAGGCTCCGGATTCGATTTCCCTGTAACTCGGTTTGAATTTTCACCAGAAGGGAAGAGACGATTAGCAGACCAAGAAAACTCAGAGAAAAAGGGGCAATTGTTTTTAGAAATGACTCAGGGTGAATCCCGTAAAACCAGTAAATAAAAAGGTTCTGAGGGTTACCAATGGGCGTTAATGCCGAACCCGAATTGGCTGCCAGAGCCTCTAAGATAATCAGGATTTCTTTTCGATTAATATTTAGCGATAGTGTAAGCGGAACAATAATGATTAATGCAATATCGTTTGTTACAAACATGGACAGGAAAAAGGTGGTGAGGACTAACTTTAACGGGATGGCTTTACCTTTTTCTATACTCTGGGCAATTTTTAATATGAGCCCACTTCTTTGTAAACCATTAACTGTAACAAAGAGCACAAAGAGGATGAATAGAACTTCTAATTCACTGATTGAGTAGGTTGGAAGCTGTTTTGTGTAAAAAGAGGTGAGCACCAGACCAGCGCCTGATGCAATCAGCAGCCACTCTTTTAGAATAAATTCAATGAATGTTGCCTGGGTTTTCAAGAACACTCCGATTGTCGTACTTGAGCTACCGTTTCTTTAAATGATTCGAAGCGTTTCTCAATCTGGATGATCGCTGTTTGTGCTTCCCCACCAAATGCCTGTTTTATCGTAGCTTATGGTGAGAAAGATGTTTCTTCTACTGACTATGTTTCGCCACAAAATAAAAAGTAGAATTAAAACTTCCCCAACCTGCCTGGAAGATGGGCGGTTGGGGAATTATGAAGAAAGTCCGGTAAAAAATGGGAGAAGTTACACCAATTTCAGGAATTTCCGCTTTCCTACTTTCAGAACTTTTTCACCATCGGATTTCAGTTCCAGCAGTTCGTCTTTTACCGGTTGACCGTCCAGTTTCACACCGCCCTGGCGAATCAGGCGGCGGGCTTCACTTTTGCCACCTACCAGCCCGGCTTCCACCATTACGTCGATAAGCCGTTTGGGTTCGGAGGGTAACCGGTATTCCGGAATATCATCCGGTACCTCTTTTTGTTTGTGCACCAGGTCGAAATGAGCCTCGGCCTCTTCGGCAGCTTTTTCGCCGTGGTACATGCGAACAATAGTGCGCGCCAGGCGCCGTTTCAGGGTTACAGGGTTTACCGAGGGATCTTCCAGTTGTTGTTTAATTTGCTGCAATTCATCCAGCGAAACATCGGTAACCAACTCGAAGTAGCTGTAAATAAGATTGTCCGGGATGCGCATGGTTTTGCCGAACATTTCTTCCGGAGGTTCATCGATACCGATGTAGTTGCCCAGCGATTTGCTCATCCGCTGCACGCCATCGATTCCCTCCAGAACCGGCAGTGTGAGGACAATTTGGGGCTCCTGACCGTATTCTTTTTGAATCTGGCGACCGATGACCAGGTTAAATTTCTGCTCGGTGGCACCAATTTCCACATCTGCCTGTACCATCACCGAATCGTAACCCTGCATTAGGGGATAGAAGAATTCGTGGATACTGATGGGTTGCTGATTGGCGTAGCGTCTGGCGAAATCGTCCCGCTCCAGCATGCGCGCTACGGTAAATTTGGATGCCAGTTCCATGATTTCGGCAAAACTCATGCGGCTAAACCATTCCCCGTTGTATCGAATTTCTGTTTTCTCGGGATCCAAAATTTTCAGGAACTGTTTTTCGTAGGTCTTGGCATTTTCCATCACCTGTTCGTGGGTCAGGCGGGGACGGGTGGAGTTTTTCTCGCTGGGGTCACCCACCATTCCGGTGTAATCGCCAATAATCACCACTACCTGGTGTCCCAATTCCTGGAACTGGCGCAGTTTGCGTAAACCTACCGTGTGTCCCAGATGGATATCCGGCGCAGTGGGATCGAATCCCTGTTTAATCCGCAGTGGTTTTCCGGTTTCGTAACTGCGCTGAAGTTTTGCTCTTAATTCCTCCAGCGGAATTAAATCCACTGTCCCCCGGGCAATAATTTTCAGTTGATCTTCCACAGGTAAGAATTTTTTCCCCATTGTTCGAAACTCCTATTTGATTCGATATTTCTTTTCCAGACGTTTCAGGTCACGTTCCTGTTCCCGCCGGGCAATCTCCTGGCGCTTGTCGTATTTCCGTTTTCCGGCAGCTACCCCCAATTCTACTTTAGCCAGACCGCGCTTAAAATAAACCTTCAGCGGCACCAGCGTGACCCCTTTTTCCTGAACTTTACGGTGGAGCCGCCGTATCTCGTCCTTGTGTAACAGCAACTTCCGATCGCGCTCCGGTTCGTGGCTGGCATACCCGGCATTTTTGTAAGGGCTAATGTGCATGCCGATGAGCCACACTTCTCCATCTCGAATGCGAGCGTAGCTGTCTTTTAAATTGCAGCGTCCCTCGCGCAGGGATTTCACCTCCGTACCCGTGAGTACCAATCCCGCTTCAATCTTCTCCAGAATCTGGTAATCGTGAAACGCTTTCTTGTTCGATGTTACAATTTTTATCCCTTCCGCCATGGACGCTGTTCTCCTTCCGGTAAAAGTGCAAAAATGTATGGAAATCCCTGTGGAGATTCAAGAAGAAAAGAAATCTGCACCCAGGAAAATCCTGTCTCAAATTAAATCCGCCACTCAGAGAAGTTGGGGAAGTTTGGGTTTTAATTTTGAAATGGGTTAGTTTGAATAATGGTGGAAATCATTGAATAAGGATGGTTGTTTGATAACAAACTATACGGTATCAGCATCTTTTTTTAAAAAAACGGTACAAACTTTAGTTCCTTTTTTTCTGTACAAGTTTAGAAGAGTTAAACTCTACTAATTTTTCCCAGATGATTTCCCCATCTATGCAAAAATTTTCTCCAAATTCAAAGGTCATTTTATTTAAAATGCGAGAGTAGGATTTTAGAAATTCTTCATTCTTTTCCTTAGCGCGAAAGCCTAATGGTTCAATTATGTCAACATAAAGATTCTCGTTACCCGAAATAAATTCCCAGAACCTTTGACCACATAGTTTAAAATATTCTCCTTTATCCGGGGAATTATCCTGTCCGTAACAACAACCGTTTACTGCGATAATGTTCATAACCGTACCGGAACTGCGGAGAATTCGTTTTGCCTTACGAAAATTATCTATCATTTTTTTAATCTGGCTGCTATTTCCCCAATTTGGTCCCGATTTAATAGAAACAATATATTTTATTCCTTCTTTTTCAAATTCCAGATCGATCCCTTCTGCAGCCGATTTTTTTCCATTATAAACTTTCTGACAAATGAAGATCGCTAAACCTTCTAAAAATTCGCCAAAAATGGTCTCTTCCTGAGAAGAAAGATGAGCATTCAACAAACTTTGAACTAATTCTTGAGCAGTTAATATGTTTTTAGCTTTGAATAAATAAGGATTTTTTCCTTTTTAAAATTTTGTGGAGATTAATTTTATTTAGACTTTCTAAACGTCTAAGATGAAAATTGGAGATGTTTTGTTCTACGTATGCTTTCACTTCTTCAAGAGAAATGCTACCCGTAATTTTCTTGTTCCTCGAAAAGTGTGAGTTGCGGTGTGGACAAAGCTTTTTTTACCATGTTAAAATATTCCGGGACAATTTCAATCCCGATCCCTTTTCTTCCCATTCGTCGGGCAACAAGGACTGTCGTTCCTGAGCCCATAAATGGATCTAATACGGTATCCCCGGGATCGGTAAATAATTTTATGAACCATTCGGGCAATGCATCGGGAAACGCAGCGCTGTGGTTCTTATTGTTACATTGAGTAGCCATATGAAGAACGTTGGTCGGGTACACTTTTTCCCGATTTACCCAATTGGCCACTCTTTTACCAGATCCGCTTCCAACTCGAGAATTATCGCGTTTGTAATCCACTTCAGATAATTTGCGTAGCCGGGTTTTCGACCAATCCCCAATGGGCACCATGACCCGTTCCTGATACATTTTAAATTTTCTATTTTTGTTAAATTGAAGTAGTCGCTCCCAAGCGTCTCTAAAACGATTGGGCCATTTCCCGGGATAAGAATTTTTTTTGTGCCAGATAAATTCTTCAGTCCAGAGCCAACCCTGCTCCCTCATTTTTAAAATAAGCTCCAGAACGTAGGTGTGTCGTTCCCCTTTAACGACTTTTTCTTTGATATTTAAAATAAATGTTCCTGTGGGTTTGAGTACGCGCAATAATTCTGCGGATATGGGTAAAAACCATTCTACATACTCGTCAGGGTGAATACCCCCGTAAGTGTTTTTTCTGCTATCTGCATAAGGCGGAGAGGTTATAATTAAATCAACGGAATTATCTTCGAACTTCTTAAGAATTTCTTTGCAATCTCCCAGATAGATTTCGGTGTTGTATGTGTACATATTCCCGAGAGTTCTCTTTGATGATTAATTTATTAAAATAATCAAATTGAAGCAATACAAGGTTCGGATTGCTCAGAAATACCCAGAAATTCCCGATGCTATGCTTAATTCTCTATCATAATAAGAGAATTTCTATGTTTCAGACAACTTATTTACTTCAAAGCCAAAAGGGGGAAAAATCCCACCCCGTCCAAAGAGTGATACTCTTTGGTTAGGGGGTCCTTTGATATCCGGATTCGGGCTTATTAGCTATTTATCCAATGGGCTCCCATATAGAATTTGCCCTCAAACAAAACCTCCCCCACACACCGTAGAGTCAACTTTACAGAACTATATAACCGAGAGAGTTGATAGCCATTCTCTCGACGGAACAGCATTAACAAACCAACAGCTAATATCTGAATTAATAACTTGTTTCGATACACTACTTCATTGTCTAAATGATATTTCTTGGTATTCACCTGAGAATTCAACAATTTAAACCCATCATTCTCAATGTACCATCGTTGATGACCCAAATTACGAAGCTGATCCGGAGAGAGTT
>JALXCH010000458.1 GCA_026991005.1 Calditrichia bacterium
GCTTCTTCCGGGGTAAATGCCACTTTCCCGCGCGGCACTGCCACCCCATACTTCCGAAACACTTCCTTCGCTTGATACTCATGAATATTCATCGATGTCCCTCACTCGTTTTATCTTCAGTTCCAGACTCTCGTCTATTTAATTCGGTACAATCACCGTTCCGGCATTTCCCTGCACCGCATCCACCGATTTCTCGATGGAGGTAATTATTACCCGCTCGCCCCCGCTGCGCAGAAAGTTAATTGCTGCTTGAATTTTGGGTCCCATGCTTCCCGCGGGGAAGTGTCCTTCCTGCAAATAGCGCTCTGCTTCCTGTACCGTCATCCGATCCAGATCCTGCTGATTGGGTTTGCCAAAATTCAGTGCAACTTTTTCCACAGCGGTTAAAATCATTAGCTCCTGGGCATGAACATCCCGTGCCAGCACGGCGCTGGCCAGGTCTTTGTCAATCACCGCATCCACGCCTTCCAGCCAGCCATTCCTGGGATCGATGTACACCGGTATGCCGCCACCACCGGCAGCTATCACCACCACATCCTGCTCCACCAGCATGCGGATGATGCGTTTTTCCACAATCTCCAGCGGTTTGGGAGAAGGAACCACCCGGCGCCAGCCCCGGCCGGGATCCTCTTTCATCACCCAGCCCCGCTTCTCCACCAGCTCCTGAACCTGCTCTTTTTTGTAAAACGGTCCCACAAATTTGGTGGGATTATGAATGGAAGGATCGTTGGGATCCACCAGCATCTGAGTAATCACCGTAGCCACTTCCTTCCGGATGCCTCGATCGTGCATTTTATTCTGCAAACACTGCTCAATCATGTACCCCATTCCGCCTTCGGTATCGGCCACCATAATCCCCAGAGGCAACGGTGGTACCAGATGGCGCGAGGCCTCCACGCGAATGAGGTAATTACCCACCTGGGGTCCGTTTCCGTGGGTAATCAGAACCCGGTGTCCCATTTTAATGAGCTCTACCACCCCCAACAAACTCCGGCGGGTGTTGGCAAACTGCTGGTGAATATTGCCTTCTTCAAACTGCTGGGTAATGGCATTCCCACCCAGTGCAACAACAACCGTTTTTCTCTCACTCATAATTCCCACTCACTTCCCTGCCTGAACAGGGTTTTTGTGAAAAATCAAGGAGTTAAGTTTTCAATTTTAGCCTGAATAAGCAACCGAAAAAAATAATTTCTTCCGACCGGTTTCGGGCATTTTGCGCAATGGTGCCGGCACGATTTCTTTTCTCCATAAGAACCTCCAACGGAAGACATCTGGCTTAAAAAACAGAGCGTTCAAAAACCCTGCCCTTACCGATGTTTCGCACCGGACCGGCCTCTAAAAAGCACCACCCGCAATCGGGGTAACTCTCCTCCGGGAACAACCAATTTCTGCTTTTTGTGATTCGCAATCAAAATACCCTTGCCCATTCCCGGTTTTCCGCTTAAAACTGGAAAAGCCCTTCGAAAGGGCTTTTCCGGGTTCATTTCAGATCTATTTTTCTATAAAAATTGCTTCAAAGCGTCGCGTAAATCCGGCTTACCAATTTCCTGGAGCTCATAGGTTACCCGCACCGCCGGTTTGTTGATTTTAATCAATTTCCGCAGGTCGATGGGGGTTCCAATAATTACCACATCCGCTTCGGCCTTATTGATGGTCTCTTCCAGATCCTCAATTTGCCGGGGGCTGTACCCCATAGCCGGGAGCAGGGTCCCAATATCAGGATATTTCTTGAAAGTTTCGGTGATGGTTCCCACGGTGTAGGGACGGGGATCCACCAGCTCGGCGGCGCCGTACTTGTTGGCAGCGACCACGGCAGCCCCGTAGGTCATTTCCCCATGGGTTAAAGTGGGCCCATCTTCCACACACAGCACCCGTTTGCCCTGAATCAGATGGTAATCCTCGACCGAAATGGGAGAGGCGGCATCAATGACCATTGCCTCGGGATTAACTTCCTGGATGGATTCCCGCACCATCAGCACATCGTCGGGGTCAGCCGTATCGATTTTGTTAATCACCACCACATTGGCCATGCGCAGATTGGCCTCGCCGGGATAGTAAAACAGTTCGTCGCCGGGACGATGGGGATCGGCAACGGTAATGTGCAAATCCGCGTGGTAGAACGGCAGGTCGTTGTTACCGCCGTCCCAGACGATTATATCCGCTTCCTTCTCTGCCTCGCGCAATATCGCTTCGTAATCCACACCGGCGTAAATGACGTTCCCCCGGACAATGTGGGGCTCGTACTCTTCCCGTTCCTCGATAGTGCATTTGTACTTATCCAGATCTTCTAACGTGGCAAACCGCTGTACCCGTTGCTCCACCAGATTTCCGTACGGCATGGGATGGCGAATGGCCACGACCTTTTTACCCGCTTCTTGAAGAATTTCAATCACCCGACGGGTGGTTTGACTTTTGCCGCAACCGGTGCGCACCGCACACACCGCAATGACCGGTTTACTGGACCGAAGCATGGTGCGATTGGGTCCCATTACTTTGAAGTCCGCGCCCGCAGCGTTTACAATCGCCGAGCGGCTCATCACATAATCGTAAGGCACATCGCTGTAAGCAAACACCACCTCATCTACCTGAAATTTCCGGATTAATTCCGGGAGTTCACTTTCCGGATAAATATCGATGCCGTTGGGGTAAAGCTTTCCCGCCAGCTCTGCGGGGTACTTCCGCCCTTCGATGTTGGGGATTTGCGTTGCCGTGAAGGCTACCACTTCGTACTGCTCATTATCCCGAAAAAATGTATTGAAATTATGAAAATCGCGACCAGCGGCTCCCATAATAATTACACGCGTCCGTTCCATAGGAACATTCCTCCTTGTTTTTAAGTTTCCTGAGTCACCTCTCCGGTCCCGCCAACACCGCTATCATCGGTCGGTCCGGTGGGTTAATTTACCTGCTTTTCTATTTTTGAGAGAAATTGAAATAGGCGGGCTGTAAAAGATTTAACTAAATCCGTACCAGTGCTGGCAGCCAATTAAGTAACTTTCGATTATCGGGTCTTGAACCACAAACATTCCCAAATTCTGTATTTTTGTTCAGTAAGTGTGGATAATATATAAAAAATCCTGCATAGATGAAACAGAAAAAAATCAAGTTTACGGAAGGGGTTAGGGAGCCTTTTCCATCGGTAGCAAATCCGCCAGAATCTTATCTCAATTACCGTTGAGCTATGGTTTCTCCACTTCCTTGCAAATAGGCCTCTTTCCGCGGGAGGTTTCGCACGGTTTGCTCAGAATGCTGCCCGAGATGGGCTTGGTAAGTGTAAGGGGAACAGCGAACAGGAATGAGTACTGCTCTGCTTTCTAAAACCGTTTGCTCATTTCCCGGTAACAATCCGGAATAAAAAAAGCCGGGATTCGGGCTGCAATGTTCTGGGTTGTTTCAGAACCAGGTTTTCAACCTTTATTAATTTTTCCTCAACAGTCACCGAATCCCGGCAAACAAATTTACGAACGCCCTTTCAAAACATCAAGGAAAGTTCTTAAACCTCTTACGATGGCGGTAATGGTGTTTAACGTTTCCACAATGGGCGGCTCAATTTCGTTGCGCAATTCTTTTTCCAGCCCCACCACATCATCTACCATATTCTGGACTTTTTCCACAGCCACAGAGAGCGATTCCACCTGCGAGCGAATTGTTTGCGTGGTACGGGTTAAATTCGTGGTAATTTCGTCCACATTGGTGAGAATACCCGGCAGATTATGGTTTAGTGTCCGGGATGTTTGTTCTAAATGATGAGCCGTCCGACGTACCTGCAAAATGGCCGGGATGCTAAAGACCACCAGCAGAAAGAAGGCAATGGCAATAATAAGTAAACTAATTTCCCAGAGCATGACGCGACTCCTTCCATTTAATATGGGGACGGCTTACGATTTTTTCTTCTTGCCACCTTTTTCTTCTTTAAACGCTTCCACTCCCGCATCCAGCGCTTTTTTCAGCCGGGATTTACTCTCTTCCACCGTTTCCTTGCTTTTAGCGCTCAGCTCTTCCACCTTCTCTTCCACTTCATCGATTTTCTTTTTCGCCACCGTTTCCAGTTCCTTCAGCTGCTGGATTGCTGCTTCGTAAGCCTTGCGCGTCTTCTCCAGGGTTAATTCGTATTCATCTTTGGCTTTGCCAATCCATTCATCGGTCTTTTTGGAAAGGTCTTCACGGGTCTCTTTTCCGCTTTTCGGAGCATATAGAATGGCCACCACTGCTCCTACCATTCCGCCAATTAAAAATCCTTTCAAAAATTCCAGTGTTTTGTTGTTCTCCATGGTAGTACCTCCTTTTTTTGTTTATATTTTCACTTAT
>JALXCH010000459.1 GCA_026991005.1 Calditrichia bacterium
TTTCTCGGTAAGCGCTTGATTTTTGCTTCGGAAATAAAAGCACTTTTTCGCTTTCAACCGGAATTGCGACGGTTTAACTGGGAAGGGGTAAAAAACTGGATTTATTTTCGCGGAAACTTAACTCCGGATACCATTTACCATAACGTTCACAAACTGCTGCCGGGACACTTTTTGCGGATGGAAAATGGAAACTGGTCTTTGCACTCCTATTACGATATCCTTGACGCCATTTCTCCCGGGGCTGAAAATCCCGCTTCTCAGGAGGAATTGCGTCAATATCTGGATGTGGCGGTGCAAAAGCGCCTTATGTCCGATGTGCCGGTGGGGTTACAGCTAAGCGGCGGCGTGGATTCTTCTCTGGTGGCATATTTTGTGAAACAGCATCATCAGGGAGCGATGCACACATTTAGTGTAGGATTTAATGATCCACACCTGCAAGAATTCTCTGAAGAACCTTACGCCCGCTATGTGGCGCAGAAATTGGGTTTTCAGCATCATCAGATCAACATTTCCCAGGCAGATTATCAGGAAAATTTTCAGCACACGGTCTATTTGTTCGACGGAATGCTGGATTATCCCAACGCTGTGGCGATTTATTTACTCAGCAAGCATTCCAAACGTTTTATCACCGTTGCGCTAACCGGGGAAGGTGCAGACGAACTGTTTGGTGGTTACACGAAGTTCCGGAGCATGTTAAAGTTGGCGCAATCCCCTTCCCGGGGCTTTTTCCCGGAAGGGTTACTCCGGGGATGGTTGGGACGCTTCTGGCGCAGTTACTGGCGCAGTCGCTATTTGCGCTGGCGGTACGGAGGCAATCCCCGGCAAATTCTTACGGATTTGAACTGCTACATTGCTCCGGATACCTTCCATCAAATATTTGGTGATCCCGGAATTCAGCCTCTGGAGGTGGTTAATGATGAACGGTTACAGGCGCTCCCGTTTTATCGGCAGCTTCTGGTGATGGATCATAAAACCTACCTTTTCTCTTTGCTGGATCGTCAGGATAGAGCCAGTATGGGGGCTGCCATCGAATCCCGCCTGCCTTTCCTGGACCGGCAACTGGTGGAATGGGTGCTCCAGCTTAAACAGGATTACCTTTTCGATTTGATGGAAAACAAGAAAATCCTGAAACAACTTGCCAGCGAAATTTTTGGACATCGTTTTACCTATCGGCGCAAAATGGGATTTCCCATACCCATTCAGCACTGGCTGGCACCCGATGGATTGTTAGGGGGGCAAGTTCAGCGCGCCCTCTCCCGGGATTTTGTATTGATGGAAAAAATCAACCGATCTGCTCTGCACAGTTATCTGGAGGGCAACGGATTCGACCGAAAGCTCCTGAATTATCCCGATTCCGACCGCATGTGGTTGAAATGGTTCCTGGTGGTGTTACGCACGGCTCAGGATGTAATGAATATTACTGATGTGGTTTAAGGGGTATCTTTCATTTTTCCGTAGTGTGGACGCCTTCCATAGGATTTCCCCGGGTGGAAAATAGTCGTTTCTTAAAAAGAGATTTCCGGAATACCGTCCGGGGATGAAAAAAAGCCAGAGTAGGAAAGAGTCGGAGAAAAAGAATGCAAAAGCTCCTCAGAAGGGATTGTTCCCGTGAGGAGCTTTTTTTATGGAAGTCCGGCCTCGCATGTGTGTTAATCTAAATTTTCCCAGGCCGCTCGAAACGCTTGAAGCGTGGGGTGGTCGTACAGGCAAATCCGCACTTGTTCTAAACTTCCTTCGGGATGCTGCTGCAAATATTCTTTAATCGTCTGTAAGATAATCCGGGCACAGCGGTCCTTGGGAAAACCGAAAATCCCTGCACTGATGGCAGGCAAACTGATGTGCCGGAATCCCTCTTTTTCTGCCAGCTTCAGGCTGTTGAGTACCGCGTTGCGCAGTTTGTTGTCTTCGTCTCCTTCGCCCCAGCGGGGTCCCACAGCGTGAATCACATAGCGCGCCGGTAAACGTCCCGCACCGGTTAGCGCTGCCTGACCCACCGGTACAAAACCAATCCGATCACTTTCTTCCTGAATCTCCCTTCCTCCCTTGCGCACAATTGCCCCTGCCACTCCGCCTCCATGTTTCAGGTAAGAATTTGCTGCGTTCACAATGGCATCCACCTGTTCCTCGGTGATGTCGCCCTGGACTAACACCATTTTTTTGCCGGGTAGAACCTCCCGTTCTGCAATTTCCTGATTCATAGAGCTTCCTCCATTCTCTTTGATGGGAATCTTTGAAAAATCACCTAAAGAAGAGAAGTTGAGAAAATGTGAGCATGGAATATCGACCCCCGTAAAGGGGGCTTTTGAAAGAGACTTTACCTTCTAAAAGAGCCATTCCTTGTTTGGGCAGTTAAACAATGTTTTCCAATTGAGTTTTTTCATGGACAGTTTTATTTCGTTAAAAATTATGAAAAACTGGATTGTACCTTTTGTGCAAAAATTGATTGAGAGTAAGAAAACCAATTACTGGAACTTCCTGAGTTAACTAAAAATGTCTCCAGTGCGATTCTGGTTCTGCTACCGCCGGAGATTCTTCGCCCGGCTGGCGCCGGGCTCAGAATGACAGGTTGTAATCAATGGTTTACAATGACTAAATCTGATATCTGGTTGAATTATTTTTTCTAACCCTTTCTTTACACCCACCGTTATTTTTTCTTCTTCAAATCCCGCCTATTTTTCTTCCTCCACCAGCATTTTTACCAGTCCCGGATATCCTTTTTCGATGCGGAATCCGAACCGATAGAAAAATTCGGGACGGAAAAAGCCGGTGCGCACCCGCTTGTAACCCAGGCTGCGCATTCGGTTGAAAAATTCATTCAGTAACCCCTCGCTCACCCGTTTGCGCCGGTAGTGGGAAGCTACCACAATTTTTTCCAGGTGCACGGTGTCGTTTTCATGAATATGATAAAAAAGACCGCCCACTAACTGATCCCGCTGGTTAAATGCCAGTAAAAACTGGTCGCGGGGTTCGAACGATACCGGTAAATTGGATTGGTGGAACATGCGGTGCAGAGCCGCCACTTCTTTGGGGTTAATGGGATTGCGCACCCGGATTTGTTCCCCTTCTTTATCCAGAAAGGTGACTACCAGTGCCGCCGTGGTTTTCTCCCCGGTATCCATGGTCATCAACTCGGCAATATCGCTGGCGCGCAGGTGAGCGTAAGTCATCCGCGTTAGTAAATATTTTTCCCAATCCTCAATCTGCAGATTGGTTTGCATCTGTGTGATATACTGCACCAGATCATCTCCCCGCAGCTTATGCTTTTTAAGCAGATTGATGAGCTGATCCAGTTGCTGCTTCAAGGCATCGCTGGCCTGGCGGAACACCGTTTCCCGGTAAAAACGAACCCGTGTTTCTGGATATTGCTTCTCCAGCGCGTGCAAACCGTATGTGTCGTACAGTTCCTGCACCGTGGCAGCGTCGGCTTCGGTGGTTGCTTCGGGATTTACCTGTTTCCAGCGCTCGAAACGCTTTTTGGCAAAATAGAGCTGCTTGGGCATAAATCCTTGGCGTCGAATGCTCTCCAGATATTCCTGCGCTTCCCGTTTCAAGTCCGCGGGAAGTTGCTGGCTGGTATCTTTCCGGAGCATCTCTTCCAGCATGTGGATGCCTGCTTCTTCGCCCAGGATTTCCAGTACCGGGGAGAAAATAAATTGCCAGCGCGTGGTCTTTTTTAGAAAAGGATATTTATCCAGCATGGGCTGGATGAAGTGCTGGTAATAATTCATAATTGCTTCTGCCAGGCTGCGGTGGGGTTTGCGTGCCGTAATGGAAATAATGCGTGTTCCCGTCTGGTAATCGTGGTGGGGAACAATGATATTCTCCGGCCCGGGATCGGCAATCTCGTAGCGCTTTCCTGTGCGGTTCCAGAAATCGACGTATGCTTTGCAGGAACTCCAGATGATGTAAGGCCAGAGGAAGGTAATGCGGCGGAGGCGTTCTTCTCCACCCTGCCGGGTCATTCGCTGGTAGAAATCTGCTACTGTTTCTCCGGGGATGAATTCCTCGCTCCACACGTGGTATTCCGGCCAGTAGCCGCCAAACTCTTCCACCAGCTTGGGCTGGGGTGCCTTCTCGCTGCAGATGATAGACCAGGCCAATTCTTCCCGCACTTCCTCCTCACTGAGGTTGGTGACCACATTGGCAGTGATATCGTACCGCCCCTGGTAACGGGTTTGGACGGAGATGCGGTACACCGCTTTGCCATGATGCTGATGGAGAGCGGTAATCCAGATGCCGCCGGGAGGCAGGTCTTTGAGGTTTACAATAAGATGGTTGGTAAAAAGGAAAAGCGCTT
>JALXCH010000460.1 GCA_026991005.1 Calditrichia bacterium
GATGAGGTCATCGAAAAGGTCATCGAATATCGACAACGCTGTTTTGAACGAGCAACCATTGAGTTAAAGAAAGAGCGATGAAAAAAGTACTGGATCTGGCGACTCTGATTGGACTATTCGGCGGTACTATTCTGATTTTGCTCACTATCATGATTGGTGGTGGGCTCTCCGCTTTTATCAACATTCCTTCTCTGCTGGTGGTAGTGGGAGGTACCATTGCTGCGGTACTGGTACAGTACCCGCTCAACGATGTTCTGGGAGTGATTGGCGTGATGCGCCAGACGTTGCTCACCAAAGCCGCCGATCCTTTAAACACCATTAAAACCATTGTGCAATTTGCAGAAGAAGCCCGGCGGGACGGTTTGTTGGCGCTGGAGAAGCACATCAAAGAAACCGATGACGAATTCATCAAAGACGGGCTGCAATTAGCCATCGACGGCACCGAACCGGAACTGCTGCGCGAAATTCTGGACACCGAAGTCGCCAATCTGGAAGACCGCCACAAAAAAGGGCACGGCATTCTGGAAGCGTTTGGCACCTACGCCCCCGCTTTTGGGATGATTGGAACGCTGATTGGTCTGGTCATCATGTTGCGCAACATGAAAGACCCCAGCAGTATCGGTCCTTCCATGGCTGTGGCTTTAATTACCACATTTTACGGTGCGGTAATGGCAAATTTAATTTTTCTCCCTCTGGCGGGGAAACTCAAAGAACGAACTAAGGAAGAGATAAAAATTCGCGAGATGATCCTGGAAGGGATTCTTTCCATTCAGTCGGGCGATAATCCCCGGTTGGTGGAGCAAAAACTGAAGACCTTCCTGCCACCGAAAATGCGCAAAACACTAGGAGAATCGCAGGAATAGGTGACTAAAAATTTGTCATTGTCTAAATTTCAATTCTTTGTGTCGAAAAATTAACCACTTTTTTCGACATCCCTTATTTTTCGTCAGGTTGAAGGCAAATCCTTCAGCACTGTTACTTATTGTTATTTAAGTACTTATAAATCCTACCTCTCTTTTTACCAATTTTTGATTTGTGGCACACATCTTGCCCATACACCATTAGTTAAACATGGGCAAGAAATATGGCCAAAAAGCGAGAAAAGAAAACGGAAGAAAACAGTGCTGGCGGAGCACCAGGGTGGATGGTTACCTATGGTGATCTCATGAGCCTTTTGCTCACTTTCTTTGTATTATTGGTTTCCTTTTCTTCCATTCAGATGGCAAAATTTCAGAAAGCCATCGGGTCATTAAAAGGCGCCCTGGGAGTGCTTCCTCGCGAAGAATCTGTGATGAAACAGTGGGAACCGATTATGCCCCAGCTTTCCGATTACCAGAAACGTCGGGTATATCGGGTGATTTCCCAACTCCGAAATATTATTAAAAACAACGGGTTGGAGAAAAACATCTCTCTGGAATCCACCGGAAATGGCATTCTCATTCGAATCGATTCGCCCATCCTGTTCGATCTGGGAAAAGCCAATTTAAAACCGGAAGCGTATCCCATTCTTGATAAAATTTTAGAGATGACCCAGCAATGGCCCAACAAAATTCGCATCGAAGGACATACGGACGATTTGCCCATTCATACCAGCACCTATCCTTCGAATTGGGAATTATCCACTGCCCGGGCACTTAGCGTACTGCGTTATTTTTTACACAAAGGCCACGTGGAGCCGCAACGGCTGGCTGCTGTGGGTTACGGACAGTACCATCCCCTAGTACCAAACACTTCCCCCAAAAATCGTGCGAAAAATCGCCGGGTGGAAATTTACATCGAATACGAAAAAGCCCCGGATATTTTCAAGGAAGAATTAACCGGTCACTCATAAAAAGGAGACGCTATGGCAGAGAATGAAGAATTGCTAAACGGAGAGAATACTCAGGAAAAAGAACAGAAAGAGGAAGAGCAACAATCGAAAAAGAAATTTAGTTTCGTAAAAATGGGAATTCCCATTCTTCTCCTTCAAATTCTTCTGGCATACTTTCTGGCAAGCAACGTGATTGTGCCCAAACTTTACGGAAATTCCTCCAAACCCAAAACCGAATCCGTGGAAGAGAGCGAAAGTGAGGGTAAGGAGGCCGAAGGCGAAGACGAGGAGGGTGAAGAAGAAGGAAGCGATTTCGGTAAAATTTTCACTGTCGAGGACGTGATTGTAAATCCCGCCCAGAGTAAGGGCGCCCAGTTCGTGTTAATTAATTTCGGTTTCGAGGTAAAAAGCGACGGCGATGTGGAGAAGCTGAAAGCGCGCGAAGTGCAAATTCGCGATATTCTCATCCGCATCATCAGCTCCAAAACCATCGATCAACTGGACGATTCGCAGGACAAAGAAAAACTGCGGCAGGAAATTAAAGAAGCGGTAAAAGCGCTTCTGCCAGAAGGGCATCTGTTAAACGTGTATTTTGCTAACTATATCATTCAATAAGAGGTAGAGCCGTGAGTGAAGTTCTCTCACAACAGGAAATAGATCAGCTATTATCGGGAATTAATTCCGGAGAGATAAAAGAGGAGCAGTTAGGCGAGTTTAAAAAGCACCAGGAGGTGTACGAATACGATTTTCGGCGCCCCAATCGGGTGTCCAAAGATCAGTTGAAAACGATTCGTACCCTGCACGAGAATTTCTCCGAAATTTTCGGGTTCTATCTGGCTTCGAAACTGCAGACCATGGCGACCATCGATTTAATTGCCGTCGATCAATTACGCTATTCCGAATATGTGCTTTCCATCAGCAATCCCAGTTGTATTTATATTTTTGGGATTAAAGAGACCGAAGGTCGGGCAGTGCTGGAACTGACGCCCGACCTGGTGCTGGTGATTGTGGACCGCTTGCTGGGTGGTGCCGGTACCAAGATGGAAGTGAAGCGGGCCATTACTCCTATCGAGCAGCGGTTGATGAAACCCATCGTAGAAAGAGCTTTGAAAAACCTTTCCACAGCCTGGTCCCCAATTCATCAACTTACTTTCGAAATGGCCGGTTTCGAGAGCAATCCCGATTTTGTGCAGATTGCTCCGGCCAGCGAAATTGTAATTGTCATCTCCTTCGAGGTAAAGATCGGCGAAGATTCCTTCCTGATGAATCTTTGCTATCCCTCTTTTGCCCTGGACGAGGTGATTGCCCGTTTAAATGTGCAATACTATTCCACCGTCAGAACCAGTAAAGATAAAGCCGAAGCCAAAAAGAACATTACCCGACATCTGGAACAAACCCTGTTAACGGTACACGTCAACCTGGGTTCCACCCACATAACCATCTCCGACCTGTTGAGTCTGGAAAAAGGAGATGTTCTGGTGCTGGATAATACCATCGAAGATAATCTGCCGGTTTTCGTGGACAACCGTCTGAAATTTTACGGCCAGCCCGGTTTATCCAACGAACACGTGGCAGTAAAAATTATGGATGAAGCGACGGAATAATTTCAATAAAGGGAGTGTTTAGAATGAGTGATCAGGAAGAAAAGACCACCATGGATGATGTAACCTCGGGGAGCGAGCCTCAGGGGCAGATGGCGACCTCTGAAGCCGGAAGCACCCCGGATGCGGAGGAACCCTCCATCAGCAAACTGGAGCTGGAGAATTTTGACTCCGGCGGAGGGAACGGCTCCGAACCGGATTACCGCCGCATGGAACTGCTGATGGACATCAAGCTGCCGGTGTCCATTGAGTTAGGGCGGACCAAAATGTACGTGAAAGATATTCTGGAGCTGGAGCGCGGTTCCATCATCGAGCTGGACAAAATGGCCGGTGAGCCGGTGGATCTGTACATCAACAACAAGAAGATGGCCGAAGGCGAAGTGGTGGTGGTGGATAAACATTTCGGAATTCGCATCACTCAGCTCATCGATCCCGCAGACCGCATTAAAAATCTGGGAAAGGATAACTAACGATGTATAGCAGAATGCTGACAGGATTGCTTTTTCTGATGGCACCGGCACTGGCACAAACGGTTGCGGATAGCAGCGCCGCCATGCCCCAGGCTCAATCCATTAACATGGGTTGGGTGTTGGCCAAAGCCATCCTCAGCCTTCTGCTGATTATCGGGCTCATTTTTTTATCGGTGTATTTGCTGCGGAAATACGTGTATCGGGGCTATCAATCCGGTTCCGCCAGCGAAGGAATGCGCATCCTATCGCAGATCCAGATTCAACCCAAAAAGTTCGTGGCTCTGATGCAGGTGTACAATCGGGTGCTGGTGGTGGGCATTACGGATGCTGCCATGCACACCCTCACCGAATTCAATGATGAAGAAAGCGTGCGCACCATTTTGAGTCAGGTGGAACATGCTCCTGACA
>JALXCH010000461.1 GCA_026991005.1 Calditrichia bacterium
CTTTAATTGGTCTGGGTCTGGGAATTGGTTTAACGTTTTTACTGGAATATCTGGATAATTCCATCAAAAATCCGGAAGAACTGGAGCGAATGGGTTTTCCGATTCTTTCCACTATACCCGAAATACACGCCGAAGAAGTTGCCAAGAAGATTCATTCCCGGAATGGAAATCAAGGGGAGTTAGAGGAGGTCTCCCAAATTGCAACACGGTTAATCACTCATTTCGACCCCAAATCGCCTATTTCTGAGGCGTATCGTACCCTACGAACCAATATTCAGTTCAAGAATAAACACAGTAAAAAAATGGTGGTGCTAATTACCAGTGCCGCTCCGAAAGAAGGTAAATCCACTACTGTGGCCAATCTGGCCATTACCATGGCTCAGATGGGAAGTAAAACCGTTTTAATCGATGCGGACTTGAGGCGTCCGGTGATTCACAGTATTTTTAATTTAAAGAAAGAAAATGGTTTAACCAATTACCTGATGGGCCGAGCCATTGCCGAAGATATTATCAAACCAACTTTTATCGACGACTTATTTGTGATTACTTCCGGACCGTTACCTCCCAATCCTTCGGAATTGTTGGCCTCGGATGAGATGATTACTCTGATAGAAGAGTTAAAAGAAAAGTTCGATGTAATACTCTTCGATAGTCCGCCGGTGATTGCTGTAACCGATGCCGCTGTTTTGAGTCCCAATATGGATGGAATGGTACTGGTAATTAAAGCGCATCAAACACATCGGGAAGCGGTGAAACGAGCAAAGGTCTTGCTGGAAAATGCCAATGCAAACATATTCGGATGTCTGCTGAATGGTGTGAAGATTGAAAAAACATACGGGACTTACTACTACTATTATTACTACCATTACTATCAGTATTATGGGCACGATTTAAAACGGCATAAAAAAGCACGGGTATAGGTGAATAAAGAATAAAAACCACACAAGATTATGGAGGATGTATGAAATTAGCTGTCATCGGTTCTGGGTATGTGGGATTGGTCGCTGGCGCCTGTTTCGCCGAGACCGGAAATCAGGTGATTTGCATGGATAAGGATGAGGAAAAAATTAATAAGTTGAAACAGGGAATTATCCCCATTTACGAACCGGGATTAGATAAGATGATAGCCCGGAATGTAGAAAAAGGGCGGCTTACATTTACGACGGATATGAAATATACCGTCCATAACTCCGATATATTATTCATTGCAGTAGGAACCCCGCCAGATGAAGATGGCTCTGCAGATTTATCCCATGTTCTGGCTGTGGCGAAAGCCATCGGGCAAAATATGAACGCACCTAAAATTGTGGTGGATAAAAGTACTGTCCCGGTCGGAACCGCAAAACTGGTGAAAGAAACCATCGAAAAAGAAACCGATTACGAGGTGAATGTAGTCTCCAATCCGGAGTTTTTAAAAGAAGGGGCGGCCATTAACGATTTCATGTATCCTGATCGGGTAGTGATTGGAACCAGTAACCCGGAAGTGGCTAAAATTATGCAGGAACTGTATGCTCCGTTTGTTCGCACCGGAAATCCTATTTTAATTATGGATGAAGTAAGTGCTGAATTAACCAAATATGCTGCAAATTCCATTCTGGCGACGAAAATTTCGTTTATGAACGAAATTGCCAATCTGTGCGATCGGGTAGGGGCAGATGTGGAAAATGTTCGGAAGGGAATTGGCTCTGACAAACGAATTGGGTATTCGTTTATCTTTCCGGGAGTAGGATACGGCGGTTCCTGCTTCCCCAAGGATGTAAAGGCTCTCATTCGTACTGCAAAGGATTACAATTATGAAATGCGGATTCTTCAGGCGGTTGAAGCAGTGAATGAAGACCAAAAACGGTCGCTTATTCCCAAGATTCTTAATTATTTCGGCGGAGATATTTCTGGGAAAACGTTTACCGTATGGGGACTTAGTTTTAAACCGAAAACAGACGATATGCGAGAGGCTCCTTCCCGGGTAATTATTGCCGAACTCCACAAACTGGGTGCTTCCATAAAAGCTCACGATCCCGTGGCGATGGATGAAGCCCGACGCCTGAAAATTGATTCCATGGCTACACTGTGTGACGATAATTACGAAGCACTCCAGGATAGCGATGGTTTGATTCTGGTAACCGAATGGCTGGAATATCGTGAACCGGATTTCGAACGGATAAAATCCCTGATGCGTACCCCGGTCATATTTGATGGGCGGAATGTGTACGATCCCCAAAAAGTCAAAAGTCTGGGATTCGATTACTTTGGAATTGGACGAAGATAGTTGAAAACTTGAACCTGAAGCGGGGAACATGTGTGTGTTCCCCTTTTTTTATGGCAGGGAACAGAATGGAAAAGAAAATATTGATTACCGGAGTAGCAGGATTTATCGGCTCTCATCTGGGCGAAGCCCTAATAAAACAGGGAAAGCGGGTCGTTGGTGTGGATAATTTCGATCCATACTACCCCAAAACCATCAAACTGAGAAACATCCGGGAGTTACAGGAATCTCCCTTTTTTACTTTTTACCCAACTTCCATTCTGGATTATCCGGGGATGCAAAAAATTTTTGAAAACCATCGCATTTCGCACGTAGTGCATCTGGCTGCTAAGGCAGGTGTGCGTCCTTCCATTCAAAATCCGGCTGCCTATCAAAAATTCAACGTGGAGGGAACCACTAACATTCTGGAACTAATGAAGCAATTCGAAATAAAGAAACTAATTTTTGCGTCTTCCTCTTCGGTATATGGTAACAATAAGAAAGTACCTTTTTCGGAGACAGATAACGTGGATTTCCCCATTTCTCCCTACGCAGCAACCAAAAAAGCCGGTGAATTGCTTTGCTACACCTACCATCATCTTTACAATATCGATGTGTTTGCCATGAGGTTTTTCACCGTTTACGGTCCACGACAGCGTCCCGATATGGCGATTCATAAATTCACCCGAGCTATCGATGAAGGAAAGCCCATATCGGTATATGGGTATGGAAAACCGGAACGGGATTTTACGTACATTGAAGACATTATTCAGGGATTGCTGCGTTCCATCGAACGGGTTAGCGGTTACGAAATTATTAACCTGGGGGAATCGCAGACCATTACTACCAATGAACTTATCGAGTTAATTGAAGAAGCGCTGGGGAAAAAAGCGATTCGCCAGGAGATGCCCATGCAGCCGGGAGATGTGAACCGCACCTTTGCCGATATTCGCAAAGCACAACGTTTGCTGGATTACCAACCTACTACACCAATCCAGATGGGAATTAAACGGTTTGTAGAGTGGTATCTGGAAAATAAAGAGAGTTTGTGATTTTTGTCTTAAATCAACTTAAATCGGAAAACTCCGATTATCTTTCGCCTCGAAAATTGAGATTGAATAACAAAACATAACAGGAGTACGTATGGAACTGCTGGAAAAATTTCGTTCGCATGAAGCAAAAATCGGTGTTATTGGAATGGGGTATGTAGGCTTACCTTTGCTACTGGAGTTTGTGAATGAAAATTTCGATACGCTGGGATTTGATATTGATCCTGCGAAGGTAGAGGCATTAAATGCGGGTAAGTCTTACATCAAACATATTCCTTCGGAAAAGATTAAGGAAGCGCGGGAGGCGGGAAAATTTGAAGCAACGGATGATTTCTCCCGCTTGAGCGAAGTGGATGCTATTTTAGTGTGTGTACCCACACCGTTGGGGAAACATCGCGAGCCGGATATATCGTATATTGAGAAAACTTCAGAAACTATTTCCCAGTACATTCGCAAAGATCAACTGGTAGTACTGGAAAGTTCGACTTTCCCCGGTACTACGGAAGAGGTGATGCGCCCCATAATTGAAAAATCCGGCTTAAAAGCACACAAGGATTTTTATCTGGCTTTTTCTCCGGAACGGGAAGATCCCAATAATCCCAAATATTCCACTCGTACGATTCCTAAAGTAGTTGGTGCGAACGATCCTACCTCTCTGGAATTGGCCAAAACGTTGTACGATCAGGTGATTGTAAAAACGGTGCCGGTGTCTTCCAGCCAGGCAGCCGAAGCCACCAAGCTGCTGGAAAATATTTTCCGCAGTGTGAATATTGCCCTGGTGAACGAGATGAAGATGATTCTGGATCGGATGGGAATTGATGTGTGGGAAGTGATTCAGGCGGCTTCCACTAAGCCTTTCGGATTTATGCCGTTTTATCCGGGACCTGGTCTGGGGGGACATTGTATCCCCATCGACCCGTTCTATTTGACCTGGAAGGCTCATGAGTACGAAATGAATACCCGTTTTATTGAGCTGGCAGGGGAAGTAAATACCTACATGCCTTACTATGTGGTGAGCAAATTAATGGACGGGTTGAATCGCCATAAAAAGAGTTTGAACGGTGCAAAAATTCTTATTCTGGGTTTAGCCTACAAAAAAGACATTGATGATTTGCGTGAATCTCCTTCGTTAAAATTAATGGACCTGATTACCGAAAGAGGTGGAATAGTGGATTATCACGATCCCTACATTCCTGAATTGCGTCCCACGCGCCATTATAATTTTAATATGGATAGTGTTCCCCTTACGGCGAAAATGTTGAAGAAATATGATGCGGTGCTCATTTCTACGGATCATTCCAAATTCGATTTTGATTTTATTGTTGAAAATTCGCAGTTAGTGATTGATACCCGCAATGCAACCAGGGATGTAAAGAAGGGACGAGAGAAAATTATTAAGGCGTAAGCTTATTCTTAAATGCAAATCAAAAGTCGAGCGGGAGGATTCTTGCTCGGCTTTTTTTATTTTCTGTGTTTAAGAGGGGATATTTATTTTTTTGCTGGAACCGGATGGGATAGAAAAAGGGGAGGAAGAGAAAAGAGGAAAGAGGAAAGAGAAGGGTACACAGGAAGGTATTCAAATAGGTATTTAGCGAGAAATCCTGCAGTGTATTCAACAGGTATTGGAGTATTCCAGATCGAAAAGAAATCCGAAAATAAAGGAGACGCAGCGCACCAGGATGGAATTTTCTTTCTCAAATTAGCTGGTGTCGTGCAGTTCCATTCTGACGTAAATAGAAAACTTCCAGGGTTTGTCTTCCGTAAAAATTCAGTTGTTTTTTATTTAATTTGCCATGATTTCCTCTAACTATCAAAATTTTCTTAACGTTGGAGAACCTTCCTCTACGTCCCTCTTAAAAAATGATTTTCCTTTCTCCATTCTGAAATATAAATTCCATTCAAAGGGAATTGCGATGGAATGAAACGGAAATTTCTGAAATTTTTTCTTGTTGCCTTCCTTTCGGTGCTGATCTTATTGGCAGTGCTGGCGCTTCTTTATACGTACACTCCTGTTGTTGACCGTGGTCTGGAAAAAACAATAAACCAGCTTGTAGGGCCGGAAGTTTCTTTCCACTATCGAAAGATAGAAGGAAATCTTTTGCGCTTTATTCGACTTAAAGATGTTGAGGTGACTTTTGATGGTGGAAAAGCAAACATCCCGGAAATGGTTCTCCGATACGATGCCATTGCTCTGACCGGAAGTAAAATCCGAATCGACTATCTCTTTCTTCAGTCTCCTTCCATACAATTCATGGAAAAGTCGGTTAAGGACACGCTTCCCACAGCATCTCCGCCTCCCCAGCCGCTGGATTCCCTTTTCCATCCCATTGAACTCTCCGGCCTCCCGGAAATTTACCTCCGCAAATTGGTGATTCGGGATGGAAAGATTACCATTGGTACGGAGAAAACCGAGAACCGTATTGAAAAAATCAATCTTGAATTAAACGCCCATCTGAATGATCGGAAGGTGGAAGCGCAGGTGCGATATTTGCGAGCCGAAGATGTGCTGCGGGATATTCGCTTGAAGGAAGCCACCTTCCACCTGCTGGGGAATCCCAAACGAGTGACTCTAAATCAATTAGAACTTTTCGTAGATAACTCCCGACTCATCGGGCATGGAGAATTAGAGCTCCAGCCTCATTTCCGCTTTTTACTGTTTGCCGATACCAGCCAGATAAATGTAGCATTGTTGCGGAAGTTCCTCCCGGATTTTCCGTACAGAAGAGGCTTTGTCCGTTTTGCCGGAAATTACATCGGAAATCCCAATTATTTTAACGGGGAATTTTTTGTAACGGGGCGTCTGGACAGTTTACAGTTTCGGCAGATTCGATTCCGCTACGCCTACAAGCGGGGAGAGATTTTCCTGAAGCAACTGCGCTTTTCCACCAATTTTGGCCGCGTTCAGGGAGAAGCGCAAATCTCCCCGGTAGGAAAAAATTCGGTCAATCTTCACTTCCGCCGGATTAATCTAAAAAAGATAGGTATTTTCCCCGCAAGTACGCAAATCAACGGCTGGGTTCGCCTTAATTTTAATACCTGGAATTTTTCCCGGAATAGTGGTCTGGGGCGCATTTTACTCCACGATGTGGTAATCGATTCCAGCCGGATCGACACCGTCTGGTTAAAAGTGCGGTTGCAGCGGGGTAATTGGGAAATGCAAAAGGGCTCCCGTCTGGTGCTCCAGAAACAGTCCCAATTTTTCCTGGAAGGAACTTTTTCCCGACATCACCGCCTGCGTGCCCGCCTGTTTACCGATGACAATTCCCTGGATACCCTGGCGCAACGTCTGCGAATCCCCGGGCTGGGAGGTACAGGCAGTCTGGAGCTTACCATGGAAGGTTATTACGCCAATCCCTCTGTGGGCGGTTATTTTTTATTGGACTCGTTGCGGTATCAGGATGTTGTGAGCTACGGGGTGGAAGGACAATTTCGGGTGGAGCATATTGCCCGGGAGCGAATTGGTTACTTTAATCTGGAACTGTCTTCGGGATTGGTGGCAGGGGTTGAATTGACCGATGGGGATGTGCAGCTTAAAATTGCCCGGGATACCGTGCGTATCGATACCCTGGCTTTTTACAATGGAGACAATTTCGTGCTTGCTCGTGGGCGCATTGCGCGAATCAGCAACCGCTTGGATTTGCGATTCCATGAATTTTCCACCCAATACGGGAATTATGTATTGCAGGCACAGGATACGCTGGAAGCTGTATTTACGGGCGATTCCCTTATCATCGAGAACTTCCTGCTTAATGCCCCTGGCAAAGGAGAAATCGAAGCACGGGGGCTGGTAGCATTTACCGGAAATAGTGAATTGGGAATTTACTTGAAAAACATTCAGTTAGAACCGTTTAATCAGTTTCTACAACTGCCGGTAAAGGTGCAGGGAAGTACCGAAATTTCCCTCATTTTTTATGGCAATCCGCAGCAGCCAGAAGTGGAAACCGAGCTGGAATTGAATCATCTGGTGCTTAATGCGGATACGGTGGGGAATTTCGCAGCGGAATTGGTGTATCTGAATCGGCACCTTGAGGTGCGGAAATTGCGAATTACCCAGAGCGATTCTGCTTTTCTGAATGTGAGTGGAATGTTCGCTTTCCATCAGTTTCCGCCGGGAGAAAACTTCCGCTGGACTTCTCAGGATTCCCTGGAAATCAATCTCAATTTGCACCAGGTGGCACTCCGCCGCCTGCCTCTGTTGCGGCGTTTCCATTTTCCCTTTCAGGGGGAATTCTCCGGAACAATGGAATTGCACGGTCCCGTCACAGCTCCCCTGGGAGTCTTTTCCATAACCGCCAGTCAAATTCGCTATCAGGATTATCGTTTGCCTTTCGTAAAACTGGAAGGCCGAATAAGCCCCCGGGATGTGATTCTGGATTATGCCCGCATCAATATGCAGGGGTCGCTGATTACCGCCAGAGGGCGGAAACCTATTCTGTGGGATCCCAATAATCCTGAACACATTTTGCAAGACCAGCGTTTCATGGTTTATTTCCGGGTGCAGGAGGACAGCATCAATTTCCTGAATGTGCTTTCGCCGGAAGTGGATTTGTTAACCGGAGATATTCAGGTGGAAGGGACCATTCTGGGCACCTTCCAGAAATACGCCTGGACGAAAGGAAAGGTAACGATTCACCAGGGCACACTGTACCTGTCTAAAGTGGAAAATCCCCTCACTGCTCTGGAAGTGGAAGGGGAGGTAAACAATGGAGTGTTGCGTTTAACCCATGCCCGGGGATTTTTACGGGAAACCGAACCGGAGCGCAACTTCTTCCGGGCTTTTTTGCACCGGCTATTCCTGCCGGTGCGTCGTCTTTTTCGACCGGCTGGGGATCGGGGAGAGGTGCTTATTTCCGGAACGGTGGATTTAAACGACCTTGCCTGGCCCCGATTAAACCTGCAGGTGCGGGCGCGTAGCGCTTATGTGAACTATTTCATTGAAAATGCCAGTTTAATGTTTTCCACTAAAAATTTAACCATAACCGGGCAGGACACGATTCTGGTGGCGGGCGATGTGGAAGTGGAAAAAGCCCTGGTGGAACTGGACATTGCCGAGTCCGAGAAAAATCTTCTACTCTCGCCCACAATCCGCGAAATCCCACCTTACATGCGTTATCGGGTGAATTTGAGCATTCCCGGGAATTTTTACGTGCGCAGTGAATCGCCTTTTAACTCATTCGAAATCCAATTAGCCGGGGATTTGAAAATCTTCCAGGAGCCCAATCAGTTAATGGAAATGTATGGGAATCTGGATGTTTTAGGCGGGAAATATTTCCAGTTCGAAGAATTTAATGTGAGCAGCGGACGCATCGAATTTGTGAATCCCAAGGAATTACCCCAACTGGATTTGCGTGCCGAAAAGCGGAAGTACAATTACATCTTTGAACTGCACGTCTCCGGCAAACTCAATAATCCCGTGAAGGAAATCCGTATCTTCGATTTGAAAACGGGGGAGGATGTGACCCATCTTTTTCCGGAGACGAAAGACAAAATTGCTCTGTTGCTATTTGGAGTGACGTTTAACCAGCTTACGAGCAGTGCCGGTTCGGTGATTCTGGAGAAAGGGCAGGAAGTGATTAATCAGGCGCTCATCTCCCAGATTGAGCGAGAAGCGCGCCATTTTATCGGGCTGGATCAGGTGCGGCTGGAAACCCAGGAAGGACTCATCGATTTTAAAAACCGTCGATTGAACCGTTCCCTGGAGGATGCCAGCCTTTCGTTGGGGAAATATCTCACACCCAAACTGTATCTGGAATACAAAACGCGGCTGGCTTCCGCGGGATTGCCGGGATTGGGACAGATTCCCGCGCCGCGCATAAGCTGGGAAGCCGGAAATCAAATTTACCTGGAATATCGCATCAATCGGAACTGGTCGGTTTCTACCTATTACGAAAAAAGTGAAAATGACAAAATTAAAATCGAAATTAACTGGCGGCACAGTTTTTAGCACATTTGTCCTGATGCTGCTCCTGGTGGCGTCCCTGTTTGCCGGACGCCTGAAGGTTTCCCGAATTGAACTGGAGGGGAATGAACATTTTTCCAGTTCTACCCTGAAGGCGCTTCTGAAATGCCAGGAGAAAAAACCATTCAACATCAAGCTGATGAAGCTGGACCGCGTCATCCTCACCAACTACTATTCCCGTCAGGGATTTCTGGATGTATGGGTCGAAGCCAATTACCAGCGTCACGGAGACAAAGTAAAGATCATTTTTCAAATAAAAGAAGGAATTCAGTATCGCCTGGGGGGAATTCAGTTTCGGGGAGCCAGTTTGCTTACCGGGCAACAGTTGCGGCATTTTATTCCCTTAAAAGATGGTGCTCCTTTTCTGCAGAGTGCCATTGAGGAAGGCTTAAACCGAATTGAGCGGTACTACCTGGATCACGGAAAACCCTATGTCATCATTCAATCCGAACAGCAGCGGGTGGATTCTCTGGTGTTTGTGCGGGTAAATATTCAGGAGAATGAATCGGTGTACATTCGGGATATTGCCTATCGCGGGCTGGAGCATGTAAAGATTTTTATTATTCGCCGGGAACTGGAGATTCACAAAGGCGATTTGTACTCGCGTAAGAAAATTGAGAAATCTCAGCGCAATATTTACAGCACCGGTTTGTTTGATTATGTGGGCATGGAGCTGGAGCCGTTAGATAGCGCCCGAACCCGGGTGCGGCTGGTGATTAATGTGGTGGAAAAGAAACCCCGCTGGGTGGGTGCCCGCTTTGGTGTGGCGTACCAGCAGAAAACCATTTACGGCGGCACGTTCGATGTTACTCTGGAATTCGGTCACCGCAATCTGTTTGGTACTGCCCGCGCCATTGCCGTTAGCGCCATCCCGTCTTTTTCCTACGATTTCAACCGGCACGATTTTATTAATCCCCAAAACCAGTTTACCCTCACTTATGTGGAACCCTGGATCGGTTACACCCGCACTCCCGGTGTGTTTCAGCTCTCTTACTACCAGGTGCGTCCCGTAAATGCCGCGGATTTCGATTATCTATCCTCCTCGTTCAAAGTGCGGCATCAGTTTTCCGAGTATTGGCAGGTGGTTAGTGGTCTTACCTTCAGCAAAGCCACCATTCTGGAACCGGCAGATACCCTGGATGAAGCTTTTTATCGCCAGACCAGCGGGCAGGATTTGATTTACGCTTTAGATGCCGATATCATTCATGATAAACGGGATAATTATCTGGCGCCACAGGATGGGTACACCTTCGAGGTGAAAAGCAAAGTGGTGTATTCCAGATCGCGGGATCGAACCACCAATCGGATAACCACCAACCGGTTTTTGAAGCTGGTAACGCAATGGACGCGGTACCAGGCATTTCCCTTAAAAAAGAGCTGGGTGCTGGCAACACGCATTAAGGGAGGGAGCATCGTGGAGTTCGGCTCCCGACAGCAAATTCCCTTGCTGGAGCGTTTTTTTCTGGGAGGTGCCAGCAGTGTGCGGGGCTACCCCGAAATGCTGTTGGGACCCACCACCCGGGATGCCAGCGGCAAACCGGTAGCTGTGGGTGGAAAGCTAATGGTGTTGGGAAATGTGGAATTACGGATTCCACTTTTCTGGCTTTTCTGGGGAGAAGTGTTTCTGGATGCGGGAAATGTATGGGTAGAAAATAGCTACTTCCGCGTTACCGATATTAAACCCAGTGCAGGTGGAGGAATAGCGCTGGTTACTCCCCTGGGTCCCGTGCGTTTCGATTACGGAGTGAAACTGCTTCCGCAAGCGGGAGAATCCCGTTCGGAGTTTCATCTGGGAATTTCTTTCGCTTTTTAGATTAAAGTGGTTTTTTACGCCAGTTTCAAGATTCCTGAAAAGTGCATGACAAAAGAAGAAGATGAACATATATTTGAATAAAAAATAAAGGTTTTATCTAAAATTTCCCGGGTACGAAAAAATGGTTTTCCGACGCCTGTTTATTCACTGCTGCTCCTCACAGAGCCTCTACTAAAAAAATGGTGTAAAGGGTAAAATATTGCATTCTACTATTTATCTGAAGTGTGTCACGATGTTTCGTGAAGAATGTTTAAATTGGAATTTTTTGAACACATTTTTTCCATCCTTATTCCTCTTATCCCAAAGAGCTCCATTCGGATGCCCTTATGCCCTATGCTCTATGCTCTATGCTCTATGCTCTATGCCCTATGCCCCCTATTCCCCCTATTTACCCTATATACCCTATTTACCCTATATACCCTATATACCCTATTCCCCCTACATCCCATCTCGCAAAAAATCTTTCAGAAATTCCCGGGAACCTTAGACCATGTAAACATGGAGGCGGAACATGTTTGAACGGATAATCACACGTTTTCGTGAATTGCAATGGGGATTCTGGATCGGTTTAATTTTGTTTTTTGTTATCTTACAGGGGAATCTTTTCCCCGGGTTGACTCCGGTTCAGGTAAAGATGCTGGCGTTGGCGGTGTTAATGGGTGCCTGGTGGATGACTGAAGCAGTCCCTTTATTCGTCACTGCCTTGCTCCCTCTGGCTTTCTATCCGATTCTGGGGATTATGAAAACGGCGGAAGTCTCCCCTAATTATGGCCATCATCTGGTGTTTCTATTTTTAGGGGGATTCATTATTGCCATAGCTTTACAGGAATGGGGATTGCATCGGCGGTTTGCCTTGCGCACCATCAGTCTGGTGGGCAACAATCCCCGGCGCATTGTGTTAAGTTTCATGTTCTCCACAGCGGCGCTATCCATGTGGATTAGCAACACAGCCACTACCATTATGATGCTGCCCATTGCTCTGGCGGTTATTAAACAAATTCAGGGAGAAGTTCAGGAAGGAAATCCCAGCGGTACACCTTTTGGAACGGTTTTGCTGTTGGGCATTGCCTACAGTGCCAGTGTGGGGGGCATTGCTACGTTGATTGGAACTCCACCCAATCTGGTACTCTCGGGTGTGTACTCGAAATATTTCCCCGATGCACCGGAAATTACCTTTGTACGCTGGATGGTGCTGGCACTTCCCCTTTCCATTTTACTGTTTCTGGTCATCTGGTTGTATCTCACCCGTATTGTATTGCGAAAAAAAGATGTCCCCACCATGTCCGGTCGGGATTATTTTATCCAGGAATATCACAAATTGGGCCCCATGAATGGAGCGCAAAAGCGGGTTCTGGTGCTATTTTTCATTACCGCTCTGCTCTGGATTTTCCGTGCGGATTTAAAACTGGGATTTGTGACTATCCCCGGCTGGCCAAACTGGTTTGGTTTGCAGGGGCGAATTCAGGATAGCACCATTGCCATCGCCATGGCCGTGTGGTATTTCATTTTACCGGGAGATGAAAAACGGGATACCTTACTCAACTGGAAACAGATTCTCAATATTCCCTGGGACATATTGTTGCTTTTTGGAGGTGGCTTTGCCCTGGCAGATGGCATTCACAAAACCGGTCTGGGTGCGTACGTTGGTCACCAGCTGCAGTTTTTAGCTTATCTACCTACCTGGGTGATGCTCTTTTTACTGGCACTATCGGTAGCGCTGCTCACGGAGTTTACTTCCAACACTGCCGTAGCGACCACCATTTTACCCATTCTGGCTGCTGCTTCCATCGACATGGGAGTCCAACCGCTGATTATCATGATTCCCGCAACCGTTGCTGCCTCCTGCGCTTTCATGCTCCCGGTAGCAACACCGCCCAATGCCATTGTGTTTGGCTCCCGCTACATCAGCGTAAAAACCATGGTTAAAATCGGGATGGCAGTCATTTTATCCGCTTCCCTCATTGTAAGCACATACTTTTATCTGGTTCAGAAATTTTTTCTGTGAAATGGATGTGGGGAATAAGAAGGTGAAAGTAGAACCATCTGGTGTTTGGGAGAGAAATAGGAGAGAGCTTTCTTTCCGGGGTAATCCTGATTTATTTCTGTGTGACTATTTTTCTTCTAAAAATTGTGGTTATTAATTTTTACTCACTGAAAGACAGGCAGCGAAGTGTAGCCTTTAATTCTTCCGGAAAAGAATGTGGGAGAAAAATCTTATTTTGAAGAAGCTTGTTTCCCGTTGGTGAAAATCTTCCCCACCATTTTCCGAAAGCGGGAGGGATTGATGGGTTTGGGCAGGATGTATTCCACTCCGTGACGTTTCAATTCTTCAATCAAATCATCGTTGAGTTTGCCGGAAACCACCATTATGGGCAAATTGGGATTTAACAGCTTAATCTTCGATATTAACTCCGTCCCATCCAGTTGTGGCATGACAATGTCTGTAATCAACAAATCGTATTGCTGATGGCAGAGTTTATTCAACGCCTCTTCGCCGTTGTAAACGGATATAACTTCGTATCCATCAAGGGTTAGTAAAATATCCAGGCTGCGACTTAAATTGCGGTCATCTTCTGCTAATAAAATTTTTTTCATCGGTGCTTACCTTAAACCATATTCACCGATTTACCTGCAAATAATTTGCCATAACTTAAAAGATTGCCGAAAACCATCATTTCATCTTCTATGTGAACACTGCTCCTTCATTGTTTTCCCTGTGGAAGAACCCGGTACATCCGGTACAAATCTTTTCGGTAATCATCCTCTCCCCGGTTCTTTAAGAATCTTCATTGGATGCTTTCTTTTTTTGTACATAACTTTTACAGATTCTTATCGTCAATGTGGTAATCTTCCAGCTTGTTGTACAGGGAACGTCGGCTAATACCTAAAATCTCCGCTGCTTTCAGTTTGTTGCCGTTCACCGCTTTCAGGGTCTGGATAATCATGGTTTTTTCCACTTCGGAGAGGGGA
>JALXCH010000462.1 GCA_026991005.1 Calditrichia bacterium
GAGCAGAATCTCACGGGCTTCCTCGAAACGCCCGGTTACCAGTAACGCACCGGTAAAGGCAATAAAGGTATCCCGCCCCCAGTAATTGTTGAACCAGGGGAGACCGGCCCAGATGCCTTTCACCCGTTGGCGGGTAATTAAATCGTCCATAGAAATAAGTGCCCACTGGTAAGCCTGGTTCAACTGCTCGTCGTTACTATGGAAGGCATTGGTTTGCAGAAGTCGGGCAATGCGCTGGCGACGTATCCGGAGAATTTCCTGTGGTTTCTGAAATTCCCGAACCAATCGGTGTAAACCGGGTAAAGTGCGGGCAAACATGGCTCCTACAAACACCGGCCCGGTAATTTTCATCCGCAACCCCACCGAACCCCGAATGACCCCCACAGTGCGGTCGGGATTTACAGAAATAGGTTCCAGTTTTTCCAGCGCTCCATTGGCAGACAATCCCGTAAACACCAGCTTATCCCACCCAAAACCGGAATAATGGGTCAGGTACAATTGCCGTTTTTTGTCCCATTCCCACTCCTGCTGTAAAAGTTGATCGACGTAATGAAAATGGACTTCAACTTTTAAGGGCTGTTTGGGGCGAATTTCCAGCAAAACCATATTCAGGGAATCGATAAAATGGAACACTTCGGTGAGGTGGGCATACTCACGAACCAGTTGGTCGGGTTTAAGGATAATGCGAGCGGCGGTGGTGCGATCCAGCAATTTCCCATCCACCAGGACGGTGTAATCTTTAATGTAGCGTTGTTCCAGAATGGTGTAACCCTCAAATCCTTCGGTATTGGGCTGTTGAATTTCACCGTACCAGAAGGCGGCTCGTTTATTAGTGAAAACAAATTTGTGCGGTTGTTCTGCCTGAAAAACCAGTTCCGGGAAATTCGTTTTCTCCTCCGCTCCTGCGAGATTCATTCCCAGCAATATTCCCAGAAGGAATGTTACAACAATACCGTGTCTCATATTCAGCCTCTGTTTTTGTCTGCTTTCTGCTTCGTTTGTCCCATTAATTGGGACGTAAAGTGGGAAGTTTAAATTGCGCTAAAAATTAGACCACAAAGGTAGGATAAAGCAAAGACTTTTCAATTCTCTTAAAATTCCGGGATTTTCAAATACGGAGTGAAGGGCTGTTTATGGCACGGGAATTTTGTTTTCTGAAATTGATGCGAAAAAAGGATCAGGAAGAACTTCCTTTGCACTTCTGGCAGATGCCGCGGAAGATAATCTGGTGGGAAGTTACCTGATGGGGCAGTGTAGCAACAAACTCCTGGATGGATTGCTGAAGTGGAGCTGTGTCCAGATCGTAAATGGTGCCGCAAACCTGGCAGATGAAGTGGTAATGCGGGGTGGTGCGGGCATCGAAATGAGCGATGTTACCCACCATAAGCTGGGCAATTTTTTGTTCCTGCACCAGTGCATTTAAATTGCGGTAAACCGTACCCAGGCTCAGCCGAGGGATTTCCGGCTTAAGCTGAGCGTAAATCCAATCTGCAGTAGGATGATTCTCCACACTGCGCACCAGCTCCAGAATTTTCTCTTTTTGTAAAGATGGTTTCCGTTTTCTCATTGGTGATTTCCTGTTACAGACCGCAATTATTCTCGTACCACTCTATCGTTTCAAAAAATATATTAATAATCATTATCAACAATTTAGAAATATTTAATAAAAAAACAAACGTTTTTTTGGCTGGAACCGGGTTACGGGCAATATAAAGACGGATTATCCTGATCTCTGGCAAACGCCGAATTTATCCGCTATATTTGAAGAAAAAACAGTAAGTGATTCAAAGAATGAATGAAATCATTTCTCATAAATTAAAGACCATCACCACCCAGCCTGGGGTTTATCTTTTTAAAGATAGCGCGGGACAGGTGATTTACGTAGGGAAAGCCAAAAATCTGCGGAATCGGGTACGCAGCTATTTTCAGGATGCCCGCAATCTGGATGTGAAAACCCGCACCATGCGCCAGCGCATTGCCGATCTGGAAGTCATTGTGGTGGATAACGAAGTGGAGGCGCTAATTCTGGAAGCCAATCTCATCAAGAAGTACAAACCGCGTTACAACGTATTTTTACGGGATGACAAAAGCTACCCGTACATTCGCATCACCAACGAACCTTTTCCCCGGGTCTTTGTAACCCGCCGTATTGTGCGCGATGGTTCCCGTTATCTGGGCCCCTACACCGATGTGAAGCACCTGCGCCGTATTATGAAAACGATTCGCAAGATTTTCCCCATTCGTTCCTGCAATTATCATCTGGACGAGGAAGTGATTGCCCGGAAGAAAATCAAGCTTTGTCTGGATTACCACATCAAGCAGTGTGAGGGGCCGTGCCAGGGATTGGTAAGCCAGGCCGAGTACAATCGGATGATTCGTCAGGTTGAGCAGTTTTTAAAGGGCAAAACCCGGGATTTACTGGCAGAACTGGAAGCGCGCATGCATCGCGAAGCGGAAGCGCAAAATTTCGAAAATGCAGCCCGGTTGCGCGACCAGATACAGATGATTCGCAATTACTATTTCAACGCCCAGCGAGTCAGTCTGCCGGATTTTGAAGATCGGGATGTGGTGGCTCTGGCCCGCCAGGAGGACGATGCCTGCGCGGTGGTGTTTAAAATTCGTGATGGCAAAGTTGTAGGGCGCCATCATTTTTATTTGAAAGGAGTGCAGGGAAAACCCGAGGAGGAAATCCTGGGACAATTCCTGCAACAATATTACCTGGAAGCGGATGCCGTACCGGGGCAGATTCTGGTTCCTTATTCACCCGGAGAACAAGAAGACCTGTTGCGGGAATTCCTCACCCGCCAGGCTAAACGCAAGGTAGAGCTTAGTGTACCGCGCATTGGAGAGAAAAAGAAACTGATGAACCTATGCCAGAAAAATGCGGAGTTTTTACTGGGAGAATTGCGGCTACAAAGCATGAAACAGCGGGAGAAAGTAGTTACCGCTGTCACGGAACTCCAGCGTGCTCTCAAATTGTCCCGCCCACCGGTGCGCATCGAAGCGTTCGATATTTCCAACTTTCAGGGCAAAGACGCCGTTGCCTCTCTGGTTTGTTTTGTGAATGGGCGTCCGCGCAAAAGCGAGTACCGCCATTTTCGCATTCGCAGTAAAGATACTCCCGACGATTTTGCCATGATGCAGGAAGTGGTGTACCGGCGTTACCATCGCTTACTGGAAGAGAAAAAGCCCCTTCCGGATCTCATCCTGGTGGATGGCGGAAAAGGGCAGCTCTCCAGTGCCCGGGAGGTCTTGAAGCAACTGGGATTAGAATCGCAACCAATTATCGGGTTGGCGAAGCGGCTGGAAGAAGTATTTGTACCGGAGCAGAGCGAAGCGCAAAACATTCCCAAAAGCTCACCGGCACTGCGTTTGCTTCAGCATATTCGGGATGAATCCCACCGCTTTGCCATTACCTACCACCGCAAACTCCGCCGCAAACGCACCTTAAAATCCCCTCTGGAAGAAGTGCCAGGCATTGGCCCTAAACGGCGCGAGCATTTGCTGCGTACCTTTGGCTCCTTGAAGAAAATTCGCGAGGCAAGCCTGGAGGAGTTAATCCGGCAGGGCAAATTGCCCGAAAAAATTGCCCGGGAATTGAAAGAACGGCTGCAAATGGATTAAGCTGATATTCATTCCGACGCAATGTTTTAAATTTTAAAGATTCCCATCACGTTTTGTTTTTTGCGGTGTTTTTAACCTCTAACTTTTCTTTATTTATTAAAAACAAAAAGGAGGACTTTACAGCCCTCCTTTTGCAAATATTGAATTTTATCTCTGTTTACTTCAGCAGGCACATTTTGCGTATCTGGCTGTATTCCGGGGTCTGGAGTTTGTAGAAATAGACACCACTGGTCAGAGAATGAGCGCGAAAATCTACCCGATGGGTTCCGGGAGTCAGGTGCTGGTTCTCCAGCAAAGTGGCAACTTCCTCGCCCAGCAGGTTGTACACTTTCAGGGTGACCCGGGTGGATTTGGGCAGCGTAAACTCAATCACGGTACCGGGATTAAAGGGATTGGGATAATTTTGTTTCAGTTCAAACTGGGTGGGAAGATTCGTGTTATCATCAATGGATTGAGGAGTAGCCAGTTTATTCATTTGCTCCGTGGAGAGTGGCAGAATGTAACCCAGGTTTTGCACCAGGTCTGCTTCATCCTCAGCAACCATCCAGGCGTTGGGATTGGTATAGGTGGTGTCGATTTGTCCGGTGTAATTCAGGAAAACGTACCGTAACGAGGTTTGATAATCCGGGGGCATGGGGACGACACCAGAGATGGTAACCAGAGCGTTCTGAGTGGCATCCCATTGAGCCATCCAGAGTTCTCCGCTGCTGTTGTAAGTCTGGATATTGGCGTTGTTATGGCAATCGCCGCAGGTGCGACCATGGTGCTGGACGCTATGGGAGAAATAAGGGCCATAGGTAACAAAGGAGGTATCTTTCCCATCCGGCGTATGGTAGTACATCACCATGTAGGTTGCGGGGAAGATCTTATTGTCTTTAGAACGTACACCCAGCAGCATAAAATCTTTAACTTTAGTATACGCCCGTTTAATATGCGCCTGAACCATACTGTTGAAATGGCAGTTATAGCAGGTTACCGAGGATTTGACATGGCAGGCAGCGCAGTGGATATCATTCAAGTGCTGGTTGTGTTCGGGATTTGTTGGCGGATTGGTATGGCAGTTTGTACATTCCACATCCATAGCGCCGGGATCGAACATGGAATTATAGCTGGTACCATCGCCGTGGATATCTCCGGTAGTGTGGCAGTTACTGCATTTAAAGCCCAGCGAATCGCGGTGCACATCAGTAAATCCAAAAGCATATATCTCTGTTTTCATGCGCCCGTGGCATTTTAAACAAACAGACATATCCGGTGAATCGCCGGGAATATTGTGGCAATCGTTGCAACCGGGGGTGTAGGTGATGGGATTTACCGGGGTTCCGTTGGCCAGGGTGTCCGGGTGGCATTTAAGACAACCCAGGTCTGCAATGGCTACTCCCGTTAGCAATTCGAATCCGTTATTACTGGCACTGTAGAAAGTGACTTTACCCTGCCGGGTGGCATGCAGGCTGGTGGCAAAATTGGCTGGCTGGGCAAGCAGCAAAGTGGGAATCACTAAAAACACCAGCATAATGCCCGCAATTAGTAATGTGCGTTTCATAGGAATACCTCCTTTTTTGGGTGATTATTAAGTTTTATTAGACTAAAACCATCTGGCTTCCACTTGAGTGTTTAGGTGTTTTGCTTCCATACCTTTTCCATTGAATTGGGACGTCGCTGGTTTAATTTCCGGTTTAAACGAGTTTTGAGTATGGTAAGTATGGATTCCACTATTTCCTTGCGCGGTGTTTCCCGGGCCAGTGCCCGCTGGAAATAATCCCGGGAACGATGAATATCGCAGTACAGCCAGAGAATTCCCAGAGCCAGCAGCTCGTTTACCGAAGGTTCTTTCAGGCTGATTTTCTGTTCCAGTTCATAAACCATCTGGGAGCAAGGGCAATCGTCCGCTACGGGATCGGTGTTCAGGACAAAGTCGATATCTTCTTTGATTAAGGATAAGAGAAATTCTAACGCCCGCTGGATACGTCCTAACTGGACATAGCAAACCACCAATTTCCGGCGGATGAGGCGATCGCCGGGATGGGTTTGCAGAGCTCTTTCCAGATGCCAGGCGGCCTGGTCGTAGCGGCGCGCCAGAAAATACTGATGTCCCAGCATTTCATGCATTGCAATCACCATGTAATAAAGTGATACAAATGAAATGCCAATTATATAACCAATTGATTTTAATGAAATAAGAAGAGATTTTCGAATGAAACATATCGTTTCATTTGAAACAATCCGGAGGGGAATATCTAAGAATATTCAAAAAATAATTTTAAAAATTTAGATATGAAACAGAATGTTTCGTTGAAACACTATTGTTCATTTCTTAACAAACCATAACGCCGCATTTTGCGCCATAGGGTGGTGCGACCAATCCCCAATTTGCGGGCGACTTTGCTGCGGTTCCATTGATATTGGTTGAGCAATTGAAGAATTCGTGCCATCTCGTCGGCAGGTTCTTGAGAGGAGGATTCTTGCTGGTTGTTCAGGAAGCATTCGACCTCTTCTCGAACATGGGGTGGGAGCTTGCATACGCGGATTACCTCACCGCTTCGGGTGCGGGCAAAGGCATATTCCAGGGCATTTTCCAGTTCCCGCACATTGCCAGGCCAATGGTATTTCAGTAAAGCTTCCATCGCCGAATCGTCAATCTCTGTAATTTCCTTTTTGTACAGAAAGGCAAACTTTTTAAGGAAATGAGCAATGAGAGGAGGAATATCTTCCCGGCGTTCCCGCAGGGGAGGGACGTGAATGGGAATCACATTTAAACGATAGTAGAGGTCCTGGCGGAATCGTCCTTCTCGCAAAGCTTCTTCCAGATTCTGATTGGTGGCGGCAATCACACGCACATCCACCCGGCGAGTAATGGATTCGCCAACCCGCTCGAAGGTACCTTCTTGCAGAACTCGTAACAGTTGAAGCTGCATTTCCAGGGACATCTCGCCCACTTCATCTAAGAAAAGCGTACCACCATCGGCCATTTCGAACCGTCCTGGACGATCCTTTATGGCTCCGGTAAAAGCACCTTTTACGTGTCCGAATAGCTCGCTGGCCAGAAGCTGGGGAGAAAAAACCGAACAGTTCACTTTAATGAAAGGTTTGTTTCGCCTCAGGCTGGTTGCTTGAATGGCATTGGCAATCATCTCTTTACCCGTCCCGGATTCCCCCTGAATCAACACCGTGGCATCGGAATCGGAGATGTCTTCAATAAGGCCAAAAATTTCTCGCATAGCCTTACTTACCCCAATAATTCCATGATAATCGCTCTGCTGCATCAGATGATGGTGAATGGCTTCCAGTTCCGAGAGATTTTGAAAGGAAACAATCCCTCCCTGGGGCTCCGGAGAGTCTTCCCAAAACACATTAGCATTTGCCCGGATCTTTAATTCATAGCCATTTTTATGCTGGATTGAACACATTCGACTGCGAACAGGCTGTTTTTTTTCCAGCACAGCCCTTAATGGACAAAAATCCTGACAATTGTGGGAGTAAAAAATCTGGTTGCAAAGACGTCCTTCTACTTCTTCGCGACTCCAACCGGTAATCTCTTCTGCCGCACGATTAAAAAATCGAATGCGAAAATATTTATCAACAATGAACACCCCTTCACTCAATGAGTCCAGAATTTCGCGGGTGAAAGGTTGGAAAAACTTCATCGACCCCTCCTGTTTCACAATGAAACAATGAAACAAACTGTTTCCAATTTAAAAGAATGAGAAATAAAGTGCAAGAATTTGTTGAGGAAAACCAATGATTCAAAATTTCACGCAGCTATGCTCAATTCCCTATTATAACAGATTTTTTGCTTCAGACAATTTATTCGCTATCGATAATCCTCAATAACAATCGCTTTTATCCCTTCCAGGTAGGGTGTGGGCTTAAAATCATAATAATTTTCAAACTTGCTGCTAACGAAAATATAATCCCGATCGTATTGATAAAACATTTCTGCCATTTCTTTAATGACCGGGTTGAATAAACCGATTAACCGCACCATAAATTTTGAAATAATTTGATATTTGGGCTCCATCCCATTTCTTTGGCAATTGTCTCAATCCATTCCTTCCCTGTTAAAGGTTCTGGAGCTGTGGGAAGATGCCAAACCTGATTATATACACCCGGCATATTGCCCAATAATTCGGTAGCTTTACCGGCATCCGGTGTGTAGGTAAAGGAGTGCTGGTAATCAACAGATGCAAACCAATAAGCCTTCTTCCCCTTACTGAAATTTTTGAATACCATTTCCGATAACACACTGGTATTTCTAACGGAAGGTCCATAAAAATCTGCCCAGCGAGCAATGAGAGCCTGGAGGTTTCCCTTTTTTGTCTCCTCCATAACCATTCTGACAATATGGCTTCTTACAAGCCCCTTTTTGCTAACAGGATTTATTGGGGTCTCTTCTGTCATTTAAAATAGATGGTTGGGGTCGTACATATAGATATTATCAAAAAATACAAGTTTGACCTCCTCTTGCAGGCAGGCCGAAATCACATTTTCCATGATTCTGGGCCACGTGGATTCCTATTATAGGGCAAACCCACATTTAAATACACTATTTCCGAACCTTTTACGGCGTTCAATACATCCTCCGGTTTTGTCAGATCTGCGGACAGCAATTGGTCACCGGAATTAACGGGTTTTGGATTTCGGCTTACTAACCGTATGTTTTTACTAAATTGTTTCAAAGCTTTTGCAAGCTCATTCGCAATAGCTCCACCAGTTCCAAGAATTGTTTGCATAGGATATATTACTCCTTTTAAAATATATTCATAATATACAACATTTTAACAACAGCCAATTAACACAAATGTTAAATCATCGTGCAAGGGTGTTTCTCCGCAAAAGCGAAGCACTTCTTCCATGATTTGATGATGAATTTCCGGCACCGAATGGAGATTCCCTTCCAGCAACCGGAGCAGACGTTCCTCTCCGAATTCTTCTCCTGCGGGATTTCGTGCTTCGGTTAAACCGTCTGTGTAAATAAGCACCAGGCTGCCCTCTTCCATAGGAAGAAAGGTCTCTTCTAATAGTGAATCGAATAAGCGATCGGCATTCAAACCAAATCCAATGCCGCCGGGAGTAAGCGCCTCCACCGGTGCTTCCGCCTGTGCTCGATAGAGTAGGGGCGTGTGTCCTGCCCGGACGAATGAAATGCGGTGGGCAGCGGGCTCCAGCTTTAGAATAATGGCGCTAACAAATGCTTTGCGTTCGATGTTGGGATAAAGAATCCGATTCACCGCTTTTGCCAGAGAAGCGGGAGAGCGGTGATAGTGAGCCAGACTCTGGATAATGCCCTTAAACTCCGCCATGTACAACGCTGCCGAGGCGCCCTTCCCGGAAACATCCCCTATAACAATTCCGGGATTTCCATCTTGGAAAGTAAAGAAATCGTAATAATCTCCCCCCACCTCGTAAGCGGAAAGGCAGGAGGCTTCTATTCGAAAATCGGGTATTTGGGGGATGCTCTGGGGTAAAAGACGCAATTGCACATCCCGGGCAATCTTCAGCTCATGCTCCAGGCGCTCCCGTTCCAGGGATTCCTGCAATAGCCGGAGGTTCTCCATAGCAATGGAGGCCTGATTGGCAATCCCCTGCAACAGGGAGACATCGTCGATGTCGAAGGCGTAGGTTTTGCGTTTAGTGGCGTAAATAATTCCCATGAGTTCCCCCCGGTTACTGAACAAAGGGGCACCAATAATGCTCTGGACATCCGGGCGCCACCGCTGGATTTCGCGAAATTGGCGGTTGTGGGGAACATCGTGAATAAGCATGGCCTGTTTGTTGTGCACAATGGCCTGACTCAATCCGTTTAAATGTAACAGAACATTCCGGGTAAGGTCCTGCTCGGCAAGATTGCGATATCCTGCCACAAAAAAACGGCGTTTCTCCCGATCGTAGAGCTGAAGCCAGGTGAGATCGCTTTCCAGCGCTTCGGAAGTGTTTTCCACAATAATCTGAATCAATCGCTCGGGATCCTGCTCCTGGCTGAACAGGCGTCCGAAATTGTAAAGGGAGTTCACTTCTTTAATTTTGCGATCGAATGCCCGGGCGGTGGGAATGTAAAAGAAGAGCTTGAAGAAAGCAAATGAGCTGTAAATGGTGAGAAAGAGCCAGGTGGAATAGGCAATGGCATGCAGGGTAAGGCTATAGGCAGAGATTGGCTTACGGTAAACCACCTGGTAAAGGGAGCCGGTGAATCCCAGGAAAAATATTCCCAGCAAAAAGTAAATGAGCTTTTTTCGGCGGGGGAGGTAGGTTAACCATTCATTGCGAAAGGAGAGCATGATGATACTGAAAAGAACCAGAACTGTGGCCAGATTCACGACAAATGTTTTGCGGGAAAAATGCCAGTAGTCCAACGGTTGTTCCGTAAAATAAGCCAGAATAGCCAGCAGAAAGGTGGAGAAAAGAAAGAGATTGAAGAAAAACGCCGTATGGCGCTTTTGTTTGTAGAAGATGAGTTGTTTCAGGATGAGAACCGAAGGTACTAGGGTAAAGGTGGCAATAATCACCAGGAGTGTGGAAACCAAAATGTCGCCCGGACGGGTATAGTAGGGAGGGAAGCCGGAGCTGTAGCGCGGGTGCAACAGAAATTTCAACCCGTAATAAATCAGATAATTGGCAATCACCAGCAACAGAAGCCGCAATAAATTCTGCTCGATGCTTAATTCATCGAAATGCAGCTTTTTTTTGAGCACCTGATACCAGAAAATCAACAGGGAGAAGATGATGAATTCCCTGAAATATGCGACCACGCGGATTTCAACCTGACTGTAAAAGGAAAACAAATCCACCAGGAAGATGAGAAGTACCAGCAGTGGAATAATCAGATAAAAGATTTTGCTAAATTTTAGAGTCATTCTTGAATGAGTACCTTTACCGGATCGTAAATTTCAGTTCGGGTCGCAATATGTTGCCCATTGGATGTGTAGAGCGAAACAGCATCTTCGTATCGTTGTGCCAGTACAATCGAGCCATCCACCGGATTGATTGCAATATCCGCCAGGCTCCGCAACGAAGATATTTCCAATAGACGCCTCCCCTGAGGCGAAAGTTTCACCGCTCTGTAATTTCCACCCACCATGTATTCTCCCATCCAGTAATTGCTATCTGCTGCTGCCTGTCGTACAATGAAAAAAACACCCGATAATTCCAGAAATTGAGGTGTGGATTGATTTTCTGCAAATCGGTACAGGTAACTGGTTTCCATATCCACATTGGAGGTTAGCACGTACATCTGGTTATTCTGGAAGAACAGATCCATGCCCTCCTGGTCGGTTTCAAAAATAAAATGAAAGAGAGAATCACCCAGAGCATTAAACACCAGCGCACGATGTTTCCCCAGCACCCAGATCGTATGTTGCCACCCAATTTGCACTTTTGACCAATCTGCATCCGGAAGTAGAATGGAATCCGTGGTCAGCGCATTCTCCAGCAGGTAAACCATGGATTTGCGGCTATCCAGGACCACCAGCCTATTTTGCTCTTCATCGTAGCTTAAGTCTTCCGGTCGTCGGAACGGCTCGTCCAGGAACAAATCTTCCTGTCCCACATCCAGTCGCAGCCGGGAGACGGTGCCAAATTGGGCGGTTGCCAGCCAGATGGTACGGCGGTTGAAGTCCCAGGCCCAGCTTTTGGGAGCTAATTGAATGTTGTAGCGTACCGTGGTGTGCAATAAATCGTAAGAGAGCTGGTACAGGGAGTATCCGTAACGGGAGAGAATGTAAGGTGTTCCCGGCCCCGGATAGGTTTTTTGCATGGCAGAGGGTGCACTCTCCACGCCATGGCCCAGCACGGAGACCTGATAGTAATACCAGTGGTAATAGGAGATACTGGTATCGGTAAATGTTTTCCGGGAAGCGGGGAGTTCCTGCCACAATTCCATGTGGGAAGAATCGTCCACACCCCGATAAAGGCGAAACCCCACGTAGTCTTTTACTTCCTGCACCGACCAGGAGAGGGTGACCTGTCCTTCCTCCACGGTGAGGGATAGCTGAATGGGCACTTTAAAGCGGCTCCCGGGATCGAAGGGGTTTTTACGTTCCCGTTCGGAACATCCTCCCAGAAGGAAGAAGATTCCTATCAAAAATAAAAGGAGTAAACCGAGTGCCCGAACGGGATTTCTAAAAATGTTATGATTGAAGAATTTTCTCAATATCCCGGAACACCTCCTCAATGGATTGGGTTCCATCCACCCGGTAGAGGTTGCCTTTTTGGCTGTAATATTCTACCAGGGGTGCGGTTTGTTTCCGATACACCTCCAGGCGTTTGCGGATGGTTTCTTCTTTGTCGTCGTCGCGTTGAATGATTTCCCCGCCGCACACTTCGCACTTGCCATCCGGAGGTGGCGGGTTGAAAATGAGGTTGTAATCTTTGCCGCATTTGGAACAAATTCGGCGAGCACTCAAACGCCGGATAATTTCTTCGTCCGGTACGAAAATTTCGATTACTTTAAGCTGGATGTTGCCTAATTTCTGTAAAATATCTTCCAGCCCTTCTGCCTGGGGAATGGTACGGGGGAAGCCATCCAGAATAAAACCGTTGGCACAGTCCGGTTCGTTTAACCGTTTTTCCACCATTTGCAAAATCAAATCATCCGGTACCAGTTCACCACGCTCCATAATGTCTTTGGCTTTGCGTCCCAATTCGGTTCCCAGACGAACTTCGTTACGTAGAATATCGCCGGTGGAAATCTGGGGAATCCCGTATTTGGCCATAATTTTTTTAGCCTGTGTTCCTTTTCCCACACCCGGTGCACCTAATAACATGATGTACATGGAAAATCCTCCGGAAGTTTTGTATTTAGTCCGTGAAACTTTTCTTATGGAATATAATTTCTATCAGAAACAGAAGGAAATAAAAAATGTAAAATGAAAAATGTAAAATGAAAAATGTAAAATGGGAGTTGGTGGAAATTTCAGGAAGGATTTTTCTTTAACAAATCTTCTGGTTAAATGGAATAGAATGGCTGGTAAAAAGACGACCTCACATGGCAGGGTGATAGGCCACGGAGTGGCCGAAAGATATTAGCCCATGGCCTTCAGAGGCTGTGTAAAAATGTAGTGTCAATGGAATATTTATTTATTGTCATTCAAAGTAAAATATAGCCCCGAGCTTCCAGCTCGGGGAAATTAAGGCCCAAACTAAAAATTGGGCTTTAGCCCAATTTTAGGCTAAAGCCTGATTTTGAGAGAGATATTCAGTGATCCACGAGCTAAAGCTCGTGGCTATGACGACACAAAAAGATTCAGCATTCTGAAAATATTGTTTTGAAATACAAATACACAAAAAATAATATGCATTGATATATTAATACAGGAATTATAGATTCCGTAGAGAAATGCTTAATTTAGTAAATAATACAAAACTTTCTCCCACAGGATCGGTATCCGACTATATCTTTAATTTTAAACAAATACTATGAGTGGCAATATGCATGATATTGTTAAAATATAATTATGATTTTTATTTTTACACAGCCTCCTTCAGCCATGGGAAAGGAAAATTCCACCCAACCTTTTGGAGTCCTGAAGGGACGACAGGGGGAATTTTGAATTTTGAAATGAATGTGAGCGTGTGCATTATTGCAATCCCGTGCTATTCTGTAAAAATATTTTTTGACTGGATTATATGGATTTACAGGATTCCTTCAATCGCAGATGCCACAAGGACAATAAAAACCACAGTCGGATATCGATCCTCCGAAATCCTAAAAAATAAATCCATCCCGGATGCGAACAGATACTTTCCCCGAAAGGCTTCTTCGAAGGAGTCCCTCTGAACATTCAGACAGGGCAATTTTATTTATGGTGGATGCGACCAGAATTTTCCAGCACCACCCGGATGAAAATGAGAATGTAAGACAATGAGGAAATATTAATTGTGTCTGCACCTAAGCGGAGGTGTACCCGCAAAATGGTACCGGAAAGGTTTAATTATTTTCTTTAGTTAAGATGCAAATTTGATTATATTTTACTTTAGTTTTTATGAGGGTTTTATGAAACGACTTCTGGCGATAAATCTTTTATTGCTCATTGGTCTCACGCTGTTTGCGAAACAGGTTCCAGTTGAATACAAGCAAATCGAGGATTTATTGGTATCCATTCGCATGAATGGTGGTGATGTGTTTTACGCCGAAGAATTTTACCGCTGGAAAGAGGAATACGAGAAAATTCGAGAAACCTCACCCATTGTCTTGTCGCTGGAAGACCGCCAGAAGATTCAGAAAATTTATGAGAAACTGCAGGAGATCGAAAAAAACTCGGGTAAAATCCGTCCCTATCTTAGCAGTGTGCTGGCTGCACGCGAAGCTGCTCTAACCAATGGGGCCGATGATTTTGCCCAGGATTATTTTCAGAAAGCCGAAAACGAACTTCATCGTCTGGCAGAAAAGTTAAAGCACTCCCGCCCCCAGCG
>JALXCH010000463.1 GCA_026991005.1 Calditrichia bacterium
TCAAACTCGTTCCCGGACTTACCTGAGCCGTGCTGCTGCCCACTACACTCAAATTCACCGTCCCATTGTTGGGACGCAAATTCCCGTACTGATCGTAGGCCGTCACCGTGTAGTTCACCACCGTGCCAGCTCGTACCGTGTCGTTGCCCGTAAAACTCACCGTGTAGTAACTCACCGGCGCTACCCGTAACGGCAAAACAATCAGCGTGTCCAGACCCGCTACCGTACTGCTCACCCGAATGCTGTCCCGTATTCCCGATGCACTGCTGCTGGCCGTGTACTGAGCACTGGCTATCCCGCTGGCATCGGTGGTGTCGCTCACCGAACTGCTCCCCGAAAATCCTCCGTTGCCATTCAATGCCGTGAAGGTGAGCACACTGTCCGCTATCCGATTCCCGTAAACATCCTCAAACCCCACCTGCAACAACCGCTCCGTACCCACCGTGATGGAATCCTGACTGGAAAGAATGACGAAATGATGCGGTGATCCGTGCTGAAAAACCAGCGCCCCACTTTGCCCACTGATAGAGGAATCGCCTTTTTTCCGGGCAATAATATCAAAACTTTCCGCCACCGTATCTACCACTGCGATGGTTACCACTGTGTCTCCGTTAAAGCTTAAGCGGTTGCTTGGCGAGAAAACTGGCGCAGTGGGACTTCCGGTTGTGGAAAAAATAATACTGTCGCTGTTGGCAACCGGATTTCCGTAAGCATCCCGTGCCACCACTTTAAACTTGACCGTATCCCCCACAGTAACATTCAGCGAGGTTAACGGAATAAATTCGTAGTAATCGGTTTGAAGTCCCTGAATCTGGACAGACCAACCCGCATTGGTAGCAGCCTGGTTAGCGGTTTGATCCAGTTGCGCATCATAAAAAGAAGGATAATTTGCCGTGCCAGCTGCGGAATCCACGGTTTGCAGGAATGTTACCACCAAAGAATCCTTCACATCGAAGGGTGAAGTTTGCACAATAATAGAATCCGTTCCCGAATCATAATACCAGGTGGCGTAACCAGGCTCTTCCGGCATCGTTGAAGATTGTTGAATCAGGGCGGTGTATTCGTTGATTTTAACACTGGTCACAATTGGAGTATAACCCGGCTGGGGATTTTTTATCGCCAGCCGATCCATCTTTCCCATATTGGTGGTGTCTCCGGCGGTATCAATTTGATTCAACCGATACACAAATTGCTGGAAAGGATGTCCCGCTGCGACCGTATCGGGAGAAATGGCGGCATAAGCCGGGTTCCCCAGGGACTTGGGATGGAATAATATAGCCATATGTGGTTGAACCGCATTTTCGGTGTTAAAACTGTACTGCAATCCTCGGGAACCACTTTTAATCCCGATAGTAGCCGAATTTCCGTTGGTACTATCCTCAGGATTTGTGGAAAGGTAGTTGTATTGAAATTTAATTAAATTCGTTCTTTCGTACAAAATTACTTCAAAAGTAATGTAGCTGGTGGTGGAATTGTTCGGTGGACGGGTTGCCGGATCTTGTTGAAAACGATCGAAATGAATAACCAATCGTCGATTCGGTGAAGAACCCACAACCTTATAATATGCATTATCAATACCATCAATATCCAGATCATCCCAGTACGGAGCAATAATGGTATTGGGCCCCACTCCATCTGGAATAGAATCGTTCTCCGGAAAAGAAGGTTCCGAATAGCTGGTGGGGTCTTCGAATGTAATAAATCCGTTGCTGGACACCCAGATAGTATCGTAAGTTACTCCATAGAAGGTAAAGGAGAAGGGTAAAGTAAGTTTCTTTACAGCATTGATGTTTCCGGAATGGGAACTCGTGAACACCTGTGTCCCATCCATTGCATCAATCCACTGGTAAGTAACCGTGGGCGAAGGTGCTTTAGAATCGGTCCACATGTATCCATAATCGGAATCTGCTTGCTGATTTGCCCAGAGTGGAAAGGTCAGGAAAAGAGCAATCAAAACCAGCGAGAAATATTTTTTTCCCATCATTGCTTACCTGCCAATATTAATTAACGGTTGGGAATTGCGGGTAACGTGCCCGAGGCTAAAGGTTGCGAGGAAACTTTTAAACCATCCGGCCGGAACACAATCTTTTTTAAAAACACTTTATTCGACTTGAACTTTTTCTTTAAGATATTAGCAATACAAACCAATTTGATTTTGTCCCCCCTTCGGATTATTCCTTTTTTAAAGAGCAGCATCAACCCTTCCGGAACAATTTGCCAGGCCACAACCGAGTCTTTCTCCGGCACTGTAAGCAAATTTTGCATCCAGAATTTGTTTCCATTCACCGTAATAGATACGGGAACCACCATCAGCTCAACAGGAACCTGGAAGACGATTCCATTCTCCGGTGTAAAACTGAGCTGTGCTTCCAGAGTAAATTCCCAGTCTGTTTTGGCGTTCGATAACGGTTTCAACGAAATATTCAAATCGTTATTTTGTGCCAGTACATTCCCCATAAGCCATAGGATAACCACAAAAATATGGAAAAATCTTGCTAATTTCATGGATTTTACCCCTCTCTAATCAATACATGCCAAAATATTCGGGATTCGACTCTCAGGGTGTGACTACTATCACAGGAAAAATAAATAATAATGTTTCCTTATTTAACAATAGCTTTAATTAAGGCCAGAAATTCTCGCCCATCGTTCTCCACCAGCCGTAAATTTTTTCGCGCTTTGGAAAAACGAGGATTAATTCGGGTAGCTTCCTTAAAATTATCCAACCCTTTTAAAAAGAAATCACGACAGAGCATCAGATGAATTAAAGCCAGATAATTCCATAAATCCGGATAATCTGGATTCTTATCCAGTGCTGCGGTTATTTTTTCCTCAAACTGTTGTACCGTATCGAAATCCAGGCGTTCTGGAATATAGCGCAACCATAGATAAAATTCATACCCTAAATTTTCCGGCGGCGTTTTCTGAAAAAACTCTCGATTCCGAAAATCGTAAATCAAAGAACTAACTCTTTCTATATTCCGTTTTTCCAGAGCTTGTTTAATTTGAGCCAACAGGAAGCGATCTTTTTCATCGCCAATTTTTAATATTTTTTTCATAATGATATTAAAAAATTCCCAATTCTTTTTGATCTCCTGAACTTTCCGTTGCATTTTCAGAAAATGAATGCGCTGCAGAATGGTCATGGCAAGGTTGTAGTAGGCTTCCTTGTATGTGGGATTCAATTTAACCGCTTCCCGCAAATGATTAAGCGCATTTACAAATAACTTCTGCTCCAGAGCAATCATTCCCAGCAGATTGTACAAATCGGGATACGGAACCCGCTGTTTCAGGAGCGGTTCCAGCGTCATCGCTCCCTGTTTAAATCGCTTTTGAAAATAATAACAGCGCGCCAGGGCAATGTAGGCACTATAATATTTTGTGTCGTAATCAATCGCTTTCAACAAATGCTCTTCGGCTTTATCGTACAGATGAAGTGCCAGAAAGATGGTTCCCAGGCGGTAATGGGAAATGGGATGATTTTCCTGAGAAATAATTTGCGAGAGTTCAAACAGGGTTTCCAATTCCGAAATTACGCTCTGGTGGAATTGATCCAGCAGTCGGCGTAACCGAAGTTCGGCGCCCCCTTCCCGGGTCAAGTCGCGCCGCTCGTATTTGTAGTAATCGGTGAAAAGCAACCGCCCGTGCTCAAAAATCTCCGATTTAATCGCCCCTTCCTCGATGGAGGTAGCCGTCTGAATGTGAAATTCCCTACCCTTAATTTTTAACGATTCATTTAAACCAATATCCGCCATAGGGTCCTGAGTTTTCTTGAAATATAATGAATTACACTCACCAATTCAACTTGATACTCTCGGTACAGGGGGAAAATCGTTACTGCTGTTCTCGCTCCAGTTTTTTAGAAAAAATAAATCCAAATGAAATCACCTTATGTTAAAAAAAGAAAAGAGCCTTAATGTGAATAATTCCCCGCAACATATAAATCTTGTTACATTAAAAACAAATTTAAGCTAAATATGCACATTACAGATACCATTAAAGAGGTAAATAAAGTACCTTGAAATATCAAAATTAATCTTGCATTTACACAAAAGGCGGCACAATCTTTAATTATCTCAGTTTTCGGCATCCTCCCGATTTCGGTGTGTTTGAATTCTGTTTTTTTCTCGAATTTAGTCATTACTGTTACTCTCTATCCCCTACCCCCTCCCTGTCGGGTTTTTGTCTGGTTAATGTCGTGTTTGTCGGGTTTTTGTCGGATTAAAATGTATTCAGTTTTCCTTCCTGTGATGCCTACACGTTGAAGAATTCCTAATTTACATAGATACTTTAAATCTCTTAAAGCAGTTCTATCTGTAGTCTCCGACACATTTTGATATTCTCTATTGGTTATTCTTCCTTTTTTTCTACATTAGGATGGATTTCAAATTTATCAGCAATTTTTTTACTAATCTTTTCTAATTCTTCATTGGAGATGTTAATCCCCGTAATCCTACCATCATCTGTAACGTCAACAATTACTTTACCGCCCTTGGTATTTGCCATTCCACATACTGCTTTTAAAGCGGAATCTCCAAACTTTTCTTTAGACTCTGTGTTTTGTGCTTCCATGAGATTATACCTCAAACACCAGTACTTTGAAAGCTTTTATTAACTTTAGGGTTAATTCTTTTTCTCAGCAACTATTTAAACAGCAAATCACAACAAATTTAAATTAAAAATGCCCAAATTGTTTGTAGCGTTCAATTTTTCTCTAATTGTTTTAATATTTTCTGATGCAGTTCCAGAATGCGTTTTAATTTGCGGTGGGCGCGCTTGCGGATGTCGGAACGGAGCTTCAGGGCAAGGGCTTCTTCCGTCCAGGCAAGTGCTCGGTGAACGTGCCCCTGCTGTAGGTCAATTGCCGCCAACTGGGAAAGGCACTCCAGTTCGTTGTAATGGTTATTCCCGGGCAAGGAGCGTACATCCTGTAACAGCTCCCGGTAAAGCGGGTAACTAATTCGGTAATCCCCGGCATGCTGCGCCACTTCCACCAGCGTCCATTTAAAAAAACGGCTGCGGGGAAACGCCTGCAAATTCTCCCGAGCTAGTTGTAAGGCGCGCGCGTAACTCTTTTCATTCATCAAAATCCAGCACAGTTGATCGCGCCCCACCCAATGGACAAACTTCCCTTTTTGAATCGCCGTCTCCACCATGCGAATACCCACTTCCCGCTCATCTTTAATAAAAGGAATCCAGTTGACTTTGGCACTTTTCCAGTATTTATAGCTTCCCACACCCAGATAGGCATCGTAAAGGGTGCTATCCAGGGCCAGAGCGGTTTCCAGCCGCGATACACCTCGCACAGCATCGCGATACGCCCCAAACCAATTCTCCCGTTTGGATTTCATGAAACTGCGGTAAATAAACGCACTGCCCTGGTAAAAATAAATCCAGGCATCTGCCTGCCCAAGCTGCCGAAGCGAATCCGCACAGCGAATCGCCCGATTCATAAACCGATAGAACTCCTCCTCGCGGTCGTACTCCTCCCGATCCAGCATATCGGCCTGTAACGTGGCGCCCACATAAAAATAACCCATTGGGTGATGCGGAAACTCTCGTGCCAGTTCCAGATAGAGGCTTTCGGCACGGGCAAACTGATTATTCAGTGTGAACTCAATCCCTTGAATGATGCGATGCTTCAGGGGAGGTTCGGTGGGTTCCAGAGCAAAGACCTTGAGCAGCGGGACAAGGAGCAAAATCCCCAGTACCCCCTCCCCTGCTATGGAAAACAGATGTATCGGGAATCGCCTCATCTGCGTAGCATCTCGTCGTTAGCGTCAAACACTTCCACAGCACCTAATTTTTGCAATTCCGGAAGAAGCATATCGGCGTCGCCCACCACCACCGTGGCCATTTTTTCCGGAACGATATACCGCCGGGCAACTTCCTGGACATCCGTCACCGCAACCCGGTACAACCGTTCCAGATATTCATCCCAGTAATGTGGGGGAAGTCCATAGAGTACCCGCTGCAACGCCAGCGCCGCTACCGATGCCGGTGTTTCGTTTTGTAGAGGGAACACTCCGATAAGGTAGCGTCTGGCACTTTCCAGGTCGTCCCGGGAAACCGGCTCTTCGCGCATCCTGCGGAACTGCTTCTGGAATCCCTCTAACGCGGGTAACACTACATCGGGACGCACATCAGCCTGCGCCAGCCACACACCGGCGTCTTTATTGGTGCGCATCGTGCTGTAGGCTCCATAGGTGAACCCTTTCTCTTCCCGCAAATACATGAATAAGCGTCCGCTGCCGCCTCCGCCTAAAATCCGGTTCATAACCAGCATTCGTTCAAAATCCGGATGGTTGCGAGGGAAAAGTAAATTGCCCAGCAGTAGAGTGACCTGTTCCGAGCCCGGACGGTGCACCAGATGAATTACCGGAGCGGAAAGACCCCGGGGTGGGGGAAATTGCTTGCGGGCATTTTTCATTCCCTGCCAATTTCCGAAATACTTTTCGGCAAGTTCGAGCGCCTGCTTCTCGTTAACATCTCCGGCAAAAATCAGGTGAGCCCCTTCGGGCTGGAAATATCGGTCATGGATTTCCAGCAAATCCTCCCGGGTAATTTGCTCCAGGGTATTTCTGGTTTTCTGCAGGGCATAGGGATGGGGATGATAAAGCAGTTTATTCATCCGGCGATTGGCCAGAAAATTGGGCGACGTCTTTTCGTTTTCCAGATCGGCAATCATGCGCATCCGCTCTTTTTCCACCTCCTGATGGGGGAATTGGGGTGTCTGCACCACCTCTCTAAAAATCTCCAGCCCGGATTCCACACCTTCTGCTAAAAAATCCCCATATACAAAAAAGAAGTCCCGACTCACCGCTACATCCAATTCTCCGCCTGCGTTCTCAATGGTCTCGATAATTTCCAGATAGCGACGCCTGGCCGTGCCTTTGCGCAGGGTGTAAGCCAGAAGTTCCAGCAAACCCGCTTTCTCCTGCTGCTCGCATTTGGTACCGAAATCGAATCCCAGCCGAATCCAGACTTTGGGAATGCGATGGTCTTCAATCCAGTACACCGTTAACCCATTGTCCAGTGTACGCTGGTGGACTTGCGGGAAGGTGAAGCGAATCAAATGATCGTCGATAGGCGGTTGCTCGCTGTGATTTATTTTTTGAGATTTAGAAAGGAATTCTTGAGTACTCATAGAACCTGTCCTTTTTTCCTGTGATTTATCCGGAATTTTTACTTACGGTCTATTCTGCCGGGGATGAATTAAAATCACCGAGCGATTTTCGGGGCGAAAGTAGGTATTTACCACCGAAAGCACTTCCTTTGCCTCAATTCTCCGGAATAGCTCCAGCTCCCGCTCCATCATTTCGGGATCGTCGAACAGTGCCGTGGAAAAACAGAGCTGGTCGGCCAGGGTTTGCGCTTTTTCCTGAATGGAATAAAATTCGGCCAGGGTTTTATTGCGCGCCTTGTGTAATTCCCGTTCTCCTATCGGTTCCTGCATCACCTTATCCAATTCCTCAAACAGTAGCTTTTCGAATTGAGCAAAAGAGAACTGGGGACGAATCTGGGCGAACACATAAAACAGTCCCGGGCCGAATTTCCCGTCCCAGCCGCCACCAATGTGCAGAGCAATTTGTTCCTCCTCCACCAGCCGATGGTAAAGCCGGGAGCTTTCCCCGTCCAGCAGCACCCGTTCCAGTACAGCCAGCGGGTAAAAATCGGGATGATTACGCGGCGGAATGTGATAAGAAACCAGATACGCCGGGAAAGGAGCAAAGGGGTCGTGGTAATCCCGACGTTTCTCCGCCTGCTGGGGAGGCTCTTCCAGGTTCACCGGGGGAACTGGGTTCCCGGCAGGAATATCTCCGAAATATTCTTCCACTATTTCCAGAGCTTTCTGCACGGAAATGTCTCCCACAATGGATAGGATGGCGTTATTCGGTCGATAATACTGTTCATGGAAGCGCCGCACATCCTCCAGTGTTGCCCGATCCAGATCCTCCATCGAACCAATCACGGAATGTCCGTAAGCAAAATTCTGGTAAGCGAATTCATCCTTCAATTCATACAGCACCCGCATGTAGGGTTGATTATCCACCCGCAGACGGCGTTCCTCTTTCACCGTATCTCGCTGGTTACGGAAATTTTCTTCGGAAAGATCCAGTGCCTTCATGCGGTCGGCTTCCAGCCAAAGAGCCAGCCGCAACTGGTTAGCAGGAACTACTTCCCAATAATTGGTGCGGTCTGTGGAAGTAGAGGCATTCACCATGCCCCCCACATCGTTGATGAGTTTGATGTGCTGAGCCTTACCAACATGCGCCGAGCCTTCGAACATCATATGCTCAAACAAATGAGCAAAACCACTCTTGCCCGGTTCTTCATTGCGGGAACCCACCAGATACCACAAATCCACCGCAACTACTGGCACAGCACTTCGCTTCATCAGAACTACCCGCAATCCGTTGGGCAGGCGAAATCCCACAACCTCTCCTTCTTTCGGTTCCCGGGTAAATCGTTCCCTGAATTCAAACCCATATCCCATAGTAACCCCTTACTTAACCGTATTTCTTTCTCTTCTGGCGCAGTGTGCACGAAATGTTTCGTTTTCGCCAGAACGTTCCACTTTAACATTCAAGTTTACACAAAACAACAAATTAACTGTTTCCATTGAGGTTCACAATTCTTTTTTCAAGAAAAATTACGCAAACATAGGAGGGAAGGAAGAGGAAATTCAATCTAACGGGTACCAAAGAAATGAAAGAACGAGCGGGAATTTACTTTTTTAGATGGTATAACATACGCCCCGGTAATTACGGGTTACCGGGGAGGATTAACACTCAAAATTGATTCGTTACCCTATCTTAAATTTTCCGTTCATTTCCGAATAGCTCCACAAGCTTTGCAGAATGCATTTGCTTACCGCACAATGGCCAATTTTTCTATTTTTTCCACACGATCTTCTCCGTCATCCACAATGACCTTGTAGAGGTACACCCCATTGGCAATCAAATCGCCGTCCCAATCCCGACTGTCCCAGTAAATTTTATTAAATCCCTGCTCCGCCACCGCGTGAATTTCCTGGATTTTCCGGCCAGTGACGGTGTAAATGGAAATGGTGACGTCAGCACTCCCCGAAGGTGCGTTAAGCTGGAAGGTGAAATAAGTATCATCGGAGAAAGGATTGGGATAGTTCACCACTTCCACCAGAGAAAGCTCCGAAGCGCGAGTAGTTCGGAAACTAATTTCCCTCTCGGAAACATTGTTTAAGTTATCCCAGCAGGTAATTTTCAGGGTGTGATTTCCCGGCTCCAGTACAGGAAGGGTGTACTCCAGTTTTCCCCGTTGATAGCTGTTGGTTTCGTACACAAAAAATTCTGTGACATCCTTTTTGGTTTGGCCATCAATTACAATTTCCAGGCGATGCCCGGTTTCTCCGGTAAGATTAATCCCGCTGGGATCGTAAATGGTGGCGGTTAACGTAGGCTGGCTGCTTACATAATCGCCATCAAAAAATTCCGGCACATCTTTAAAACTGATTTCAATTTCGGGTCCCTCCGGATCGTAAATGCCCTGTTCGGTTCCATAAAAGAGGAGAGTGTCCACGTAACCCGTGGCATCGGTTTCCTGGCTCCAGGCGTAAATACTCAAACGTCCCGTATGGTCTGGTTTGTATTTAATGGATTTGGGAACGATAAAATGCCCGGTAATTCGTCCGTTTTTAACTTCCACCAGCCCTTTAAATATGGTTTGTCCCCGGTAGTTGTAATGCATCTTTATTGGTGCCAGATACAAACTATCCACCGCATCGAACACCTGCAATAGTGCCGTACCGTTGAAATCCTGAAGCAAGTTCAGGGACTGATCTCGCACGGTAGCATTAACGGTAACGGTAGAAAGTGCTTTTAGGGTATCCGGAGAAATGGACTCAATTTTTATTATATACTCTGGATCGGCAAGACGCATGGTCGGATCGCCAAAAAGATGAAATTTCTGATAGTTGCGTGAACCATGGCCTTCCATTGCCAGGAAGAATGCATCTCCCAAAAGGCGACTATGGTGGAGGTTCGATTTATTGTGGAATAGGGCACGATAAAAATTCTTAACCATCTCTTCATTGGAAAATGCAATTACCGGACGAGCCGCACTAATTACCGCAATCCCACCCTTTTCCGGTAACCAGATAAGTTCTTCACTCATGGAGCTGTGAGTGGGATCGTCGTATTTGCCCCAGGTGCAGGTGGCTGCTACCCATAAAGGAAGTCGATTAACATTCTGAAATTTGGGAATATCTCGTGTGCGATTAAGTACCGATTCATGCGCCCAGGTATCCGGATCGCCATGACCAAAATAATTAATAATCAAAGTCCCTCGATTAATCTGATTTATCAAATCCTCTGTGGCTTTGGGTTTCCAACGTCCCAATCCTCCCGCTACCCGTTCATAATCGTGTAAGTAAATTTTAGTACGATTAAATTTTTCGGGAAGGTATTTTTTGTTTACTTCTTCTGAAGCTTCTACATGATTCCATTCATTACTTGAATCACGACTATACTGATCGTCGGCAACCAATGTAATCCAGGTTTGCCAACCATTCTTATCATCATTTTGTAAAAAGGAATGAGAATAGTTTAGCAATTTCTCCCGATAGATTTCTACCTGTTCCAGATTATTTAAGGGAATGCGCCCGATAGCCACCCAGGGATCAATGGTATCATTACTACCACTCATTCCAAAAGCCACGTAATAATTATCCGTCTCCCGATTATCTACTTCGCTGTTATTGGAAATTTCGTAGGGAGGAATGAAATTGGGATAATCCTTTAAAATAATCTGGCGATAATCGTAATGCCCATCTCCAAATAGGATGACGGTTTTGAGCGTGTCGCTCCAGTTTTCGTATACATATTTTAAAAAATCGCGTATGGCGGTTACATCGCGAACCGAAGAGGAAAATTCCTGAAATACCTCACTGATGCGCACACGTTCTACTTCCAGAGGATGGGTTACGTCTGTTTCTCGTAAATCTTCCAGAAATTCGGCAGCATCATACAATTCATCCGGAGTTAAAATAATCACTTCCGCCCGGCGATCGGGATTACGAAGATTTGGGTGATTGGGAATGGTCTCAATTCGGCTTACCGGTTGCACCGCCATTTCCGAAAAAACCATATATTCCGCTGGTTTGGGATCACCGGAGACGTCCTGAAATACCACCGTGCTGCCATTCTGCAAGGGGCGAATCTCCTGCACATTCGCCAGATCCGTTACATCCCAAACTCGATTGGTGCCAGCATCCAAACCGGTTATGCGGTATTCCACAGGCACATTGTTTCCAATTAAATTGCGGAAATGCAACTGGTGTTCTTCGGCAATAAACGGGCGCGACACGCGGATTTCAAAATAATCCAGATAAGCCTCGCACCCTTCCAAATTCCCGCGATAGTTGATGAGAAATTCATTCTCCCCGGGCTTCAGAGCAACCAGACTATCCGAATCCAGTCGATAAAACGTGCTGGAACTTCGATAAAGACTGACACCATCGAATATCACCATATCGTTAATGGTACCTTTAAAGAGATAACTGTATGGCTCTCTGTCTCCGAATAAACTACCCGATCCTCCTTTGAATTTTACTTCAAAGCGCATTGGTCCATTGGCAAGATGTGCGGGTAGATGAAATTGAACCGTACCTTTATCCGATTGCCCGGTAAAACGAAGCCAGTACCAATCGTATCCCGAGGAGAGAATATTGTAGCGATCTACCTCAAAATGGAAAAAATCCAGAAACGTTTGAGGTTGATCGGGACTGGAAAGCTGCGGAGAATTGATTACAGAGATTCGCTTACCGGTATGCTGATCGATGGTTAGCAGATAATAGTTGAAATTATCATAGTTATTACTTTGATACTTCCAGGTAAAAACGCCGGGAGTGTCATCGAAGCGCCAACCTCCCAGACCTTTTCCGTAAAAAAGAATGCGATCCTCCTCATCCAGTATTCCATTCCCATCCTTATCCTGAACAGAAATGGCAATCTCGTTTAAATCCTGCGGCCGATTTTTGTACACACTGGTCGGTAGGCGAAAACCTCCGTAATTAAACATGCGAATGTTTGCTACGGAATAAGTTCCCATGGGAAGCCCGGCATCTTTCAACTGAGTACCGGATACACTGTACACCCCTTCTTTTTCGATGGGTATCTGAAACCAATACCCTTCGTTAAAATTGTAATCGACTGCCTGCCGTCTCAGGCGTTTGGGCACAGGGACACGAAAACGAGCCACCTGCTGGTCATTTAGAATTTTGTGATGAAAGATGTCTTTTTCGTAAGAAGAAAGCGGTTGAGGTGAGACCACCGTTTTCCCTCCCACAAAGCGAAGGGTAATCCGCAGCCGTTTGTACAATTCCACCCGATGCTCGGCAGGATAATATTGAATGGGAGCAATCTGTAAAGGCACTACCCACACATTCCGGAAAAGATAGGGTTCGCCCATTTTCACAACTTGATCGGGAAAAGGAAAGGGGCGCTCGTAAATTCGGGGATCGGGTGGAACCGTTTTCTTTTCACCGCGCAGGTACATCTCCGAGAGAGGAGCAACATCCGTATTTACTTGCGTTTCTCCCTCCAAAACCTGGTAATCCACCTGAACCTGAGCCTGAGGTGGAATCGCTACCCGTCCAGTAACCACCGGAACAGCTGGTTCCCCCGGATGGCTTTCCACGGCTCCACCATCAAACAAAAACAGCATATACTGCCGATTATCAAACGAATAAGGATACACCCGTAATTCCGACAATTCAAATTCCAGCATCATCCCTTTTTCAGATTGTTGTATTACCTGAATGCCGGCCTGAACCTGAAATGAGAAAGTGCTAAATATTAAAGCAAATAACATCCAGAAAAAAAGTTTGTGTAACGAAATACCTTTCATAAAACACCCTGGGATATTTTCCAATTCCAATTTCTCTGCAAACTGAATATAAACGCAATCTTTCCCATCTACCAAATTCAAAATTAAGAACTATTTTTTTCAATTTGTAGCTCAAACTTTAGTTTGAGCAAATTGTTTCTCAAACTTAAGTTTGAGAAACAATGCACCTCCTTGCTACCGGCAATTTTAACGAAAATTTGAGCTCTTTCATCTCTGTCACTCCACAAACTCAAACTAAAGTTTGAGTTACAGAACTTACTCAAAACAAATACCTCAATCGAATATATCCGGTTACATAATACCGATGAGGAAGGTCAATATCCCGATACACCTTAGGAGCGTAGGTCATATGCAGCATCAGCCTTCGGCTCAGGGTAACCATGAGGGTCAGGCGAGGTGAAAAAGCAAAATAATCCCGGGACTGACGGAACTCCGGGGCATAGCTCCATTCCCGACGAATGTACCAGTTCCAGCCGGTAATCATCTTCATCCGCTGGAAACGGGTGTACACCAGACTGATATCTACAAAATGGCTGGTTAATTCCCGACTCACCTGTTGAGCAAACACATCTTTAAAAAACGTTCCGTTGTCCTCTTTTTCCAGTTGGTACAGGGCTAAAAATCGGATTGCGCGAGTTAAATACACCGTTAACGAATCGCTAAAAATCATCTTACGATAAATGTAACTGCGAATTTGCGGCAGGAACTCCTCAAAATCGTACACCGTGTAATTAGCCAGAATTTTCAGGCTGTTGGTGTTTTCCAGAACACCCGGTATTTTAAGACGAAAGACCGGTTGCAATTGGTAAATGCGATTCCAGTTATTGTTCCCACTGCGGGAGGCATGGATGTAAATTTGATGATAAAGATACACATTAAAATGGATAGCTCCTTCAAAAAAAGGACTAAACCGGTGGCGATAAGCCACATCACCGATAAATCGGATATCGTCCTCATCGATATGCTGAGCCGTATCGGGTGAAGTATATTCATACTTTGTGTAAGAGAGAGAAGTGCTTAACTGATCACGGGGTGTAAAATTCCACCCCGAGAATAAAGTGAACGCTGTTTGCAGTCCCTGAATATTATTGGTGGAAA
>JALXCH010000464.1 GCA_026991005.1 Calditrichia bacterium
CCATTCTGGAGGTAAAAGAGCAGATACGATTTTGCTCCGTTTGTTTCAATATTACGCAGGAAGATCCCTGCGAAATCTGCCGGGACGCTTCCCGGAACCACAAACAAATTTGTGTGGTGGAAGATGCTCCGAGCATTATGCTCATTGAAAAAACCAACGAGTACCACGGAGTTTACCATGTGCTTGGAGGGGTAATTTCGCCTCTGGATGGAATTGGTCCGGATGATTTGCACATTAAAGAACTCCTCCAGCGAGCGCGGGAGGCCGAAGAGGTGATTCTGGCACTTAATCCCAGTACCGAAGGCGAAGCCACCAGCATTTATCTGGCTCGCCTCCTGAAACCTCTGGGCGTTAAAATCACCCGGCTTACCCGGGGAATTCCTCTTGGGAGTTCCCTGGAGTATGTGGATGAGCTTACCTTGACAAAGGCACTTAAAACACGATCCGAATTCTGAACATATTTTCACGTAGAAAATTGCAACAAATAACGGGCAGTTTTAATAGGGCAATGTTATGCATTAGAAGAGTTCACTAATCCAGGAGAAAAATTATGTTCCCCATTCGAGATACCATCCCTTCCCGGACGTTTCCCTATGTTACTATTGCGCTAATTTTCATTAATTCGCTTATTTTTCTGTATGAAGTATCCCTGGGTCCCTACCTGGATACTTTTATTCGAACCTATGGATTGATTCCTCAACAATTTTACGCCAGCGCGCAACAGGGGGCAGGCGGGGTACTGGGACGCTATTTACCGCTGTTTACCTCCATGTTCCTCCATGGCGGCTGGTTTCATATCATTGGCAACATGTGGTATTTGTGGATTTTTGGAGATAATGTGGAGGATCGTCTGGGACATGGTCGTTTCTTTCTTTTTTACATTCTCTGTGGGCTGGCTGCGGGATTTACTCACCTCTGGTTCAATCCTTCTTCTACGGTTCCCACAGTCGGTGCCAGCGGAGCCATTGCCGGTGTGATGGGGGCTTATTTCCTGCTATTCCCCACTTCCCGCATCATCACTCTGGTGTTCATCATTTTCTTTATTGAAATCATCGAGATTCCCGCTTTTTTCTATCTGGGTATCTGGTTTTTAATGCAGTTTATTAATGGAGCCGCAACGCTTTCGCTAACGCATCAGGGTGGGGGAGTGGCCTGGTGGGCGCATTTTGGAGGATTTGTGGCGGGAGCCATACTGGTACCCTTCTTAAAAAAGCCCAAACGCAAATTGTCCCGGGTGTATCACGATCATTATTTTCGCTGGTGAGCTGAAAGAATTGGAAAGTAGAGAATTCAGAAAATATAAAAACACAGTACATCAAAATATGAAAATAAGGAGCCTGCCATGAGCTGGGGAGATTTATTTATGATTTTTATCATGCTTTCCGCATTACAGCCTTTACTGCAAAAGAAATTACTTTTTTCCAGCCGTTTGCGCTTGATGCAAAAAATTGAGCAGATGCGGAAGTCGCGGTTTATTGCTTTAATTCATCGACAGGAGACGATGAATTTTCTGGGTTTTCCGGTGATGAAATACATCAACGTGGAAGATTCGGAAGAAATCTTGCGCGCCATTAAACTGACCGATCCCGAAGTTCCAATTGACCTGGTCATTCACACTCCGGGCGGTTTAGCTCTGGCGGCAAAACAAATTGCCATGGCGCTGAAGAAGCACCCGGCAAAAGTCACCGTGTTTGTTCCCCACTATGCCATGTCCGGCGGAACCCTCATTGCCCTGGCTGCCGACGAAATTGTGATGGACCCCAATGCTGTGCTGGGTCCCGTTGACCCGCAACTTGGGGAATATCCTGCAGCTTCCATTCTGGAAGCCATCCGGCAGAAAGGAGCAGCAAAGGTAGATGATCAAACCCTTATTCTGGGAGATGTGGCGCGTAAAGCGATTACCCAGCTTAAAAACACGGTACTGGAAATTCTGGAAGGAAAAATGGAGCCGGAAAAAGCCGAAAACACAGCCGAATTGCTCTCCCGCGGACAATGGACGCACGATTATCCCATTATGGTGGAAGAAGCCCGGGAACTGGGACTTCCGGTGTCCACCGATATGCCAGAGGAGATTTACCAGTTCATGAGCCTGTTTCCGCAACCCATGCAAAATAAAACACCCTCAGTACAGTATGTTCCCATTCCTCATCATCTGGAGGAAAAATGAGTGGCTTACCGGTGTTAAAATTGCATTCTTGAGGGGTACCGTGTTTTTTACTTTACAGACATTGAGTCGGGTAACTCCGATAACGGTAAGAGATTAAGGAAGTTTTTTAAAAACATCTGGATTGACTCGTCACCAAGTGAAAAAATGTTTGAATCCGTTAAAAGCAAAAGGATTTTTATTATTATCAGGAAGGTTTTTCCATGAAAAAACATTTCGGCATTGGCCGTATTTTAAGTGTCCTTTTCCTCTTGTTTGTTTTGAGCTTCTTCTTATGGAAGTTTTCGAACTCCCATCTTCCACACCGAATTCCCGATCAGCAGGAAGAAGCTGCCGAGAAACTGAAACCCAATGATTGGTTTTACCTGCAGCGGAGTTATCCCGAACGTCAACTGGATTATCGCGCCTGGCGAGCTGCCTGGCAACAGGCACAATTCTTTCGGCAGCAACAGAGCCTGGAAACAATGTACTGGACATCTGCTGGCCCAACAAACATCGGAGGGCGCGTTACCTGTATTGCTGTCCATCCCAGCCAGCCTAACCGTATCTGGATTGGAGCAGCCGATGGGGGTGTGTGGGTAAGCGGCAATGGCGGTGTGGAATGGACACCGGTGTTCGATTTTAACCAATCGCTTTCCATCGGAGCACTGGCAATTGATCCCAACGCTCCCAACACGGTTTATGTGGGTACGGGAGAGGCTAATGCCAGCGGCGACAGTTACCCGGGAAACGGATTGTTTCGCACCACCGATGGTGGCCTCACCTGGCAATATCTGGGGCTGGAGCATTCCTATTATATTGCACGCATTGCCATCAATCCGCAAAATACTCAGAATATTTTTGTGGCAGCTACGGGATTGCTGTTTGGGAAAAATCCCGAGCGCGGAATTTACCGCACACTGGATGGTGGCAATACCTGGGAACGAGTGCTGTACATTTCCGATTCCACCGCCGCCATCGATGTGGTTATCAATCCGGTGAATCCCAACATTGTGTACGCCGCAATGTGGGAATGCATTCGGCGTCCTAACCATCGTCAGGCTGGTGGAATAACCAGTGGCATTTACAAATCCACTGACGGGGGTACCACCTGGACGCAACTCACCAATGGACTGCCGCCGAACTCTCCCACCGTGGGTCGCATCGGCTTAACCATTTCACCTTCCAATCCCGATGTGCTTTACGCCATCTATGCCGACCATCCCGGATACTTCATGGGGCTTTACAAAACCGTGAATGGCGGTTCCAGCTGGTTTTCAGTGGGAAGCGGCCTTTCCCAATTGTTTAGCTCTTACGGGTGGTATTTCGGACAGGTGTATGTGGATCCTTCCAATCCCAACATTGTGTATGCACTGGGGCTTGACCTCTACAAATCCACTAACGGAGGAGCCACCTGGAATAATATCGGCTGGAGCATGCACGTCGATCATCATGCCATCTGGGTGGATCCCAACGACTCCAATCATCTGATTGTAGGGAATGATGGTGGAGTTTACCTTTCCCAAAACGGTGGCGCCAGTTTCAATAAAGTGAACTATCTGCCCATCACGCAGTTTTATGCCGGTACGGTGGATTTTAACCATCCGGAAAAACTGTACGGGGGAACCCAGGATAACGGCACTGTTCGTACTCCTACCGGCCAGTTAAACGATTGGGAGGAAATTTACGGTGGTGATGGTTTTTATGTGATTGTGGATCCCAACAACTCCAACATCATTTATGCGGAGTATCAATACGGGGGGCTTGGTAAATCCACGGATGGGGGATATTTTTTCTCTTCCGCCACCAATGGGATTAATAGTAATGATCGCCGGAACTGGATGGTACCGGTGGTCATGGATCCCAATAATTCTAACATATTGTATTACGGAACTTATCGAGTTTACCGAACCGTTGATGGGGCCGGTTACTGGAGTCCCATTAGCAGCGATTTGAGCAACGGCCCCTATCCCGGAGGGCTATCTTACGGTACCATCACCGCCATTGCCGTCGCACCTTCCAATCCCAACACCGTATATGCAGGTACCGATGATGGAAATGTGTGGTGTACCGATGGGAGTATTTCCAATTGGGTGAATATTTCCGGCACCCTTCCTCAACGGTGGGTAACCAGCATTGCGGTACATCCGTCAGACGATCAGGTGGCGCTGGTGACATATTCAGGGTATAAACATAACGAATATATTGGCTATATTTTTTGTACTACGGACAAGGGGCAAACCTGGACGGATATTACCGGGAATTTACCGCAGGCTCCGATAAATAAGGTGATTATCGATCCTGATTATCCTCACATTTATTACATTGGAACGGATGTGGGAGTATTTTTTACTCCGGATTCCGGTACCACCTGGCAGATGCTGGGGCAAAATCTACCCAATTCGGTGGTAATGGATTTGATTCTTCATCAGCCGACACACACCCTGGTGGCTGCCACCCACGGGCGTTCCCTGTACAAAATTGATATTTCGGGAATTACGGAAATTGCTCAGGATAGAAAAATCTCTGTTCCTCACAGCGTTCTTTTAACGCAGAATTATCCCAATCCCTTTAACAACCGCACGCAAATCAGTTTTTACTTACCCCATTCCATGGTGGTTGATGTAAGCATCTTTAATGCAAGGGGACAGAAGGTTAAAAATCTGATTCAGGGAACGGTTTCTGGCGGCTGGCACCAGATCCATTGGGATGGTACCAATCAATTACAGCAGGAGGTGAGCAGCGGAACTTATTTCTGTCGGTTGCGTAGCGAACAGGGAAATCTGGTACGAAAGTTGATTTTTTTAAAATAAAAGTGAGATATTGGGAACTTGATTCTTCTTTTTCTAAAAATTATTTTTAATTGATTTAAAAACAAATGGTCAAGTTCAGAATCATTTTAGAACCGATTTGAGCAAGTTTTGCGCAGGTTGAATAGTTTTATTGATATGGATGGTGCACTGGGATAAGCAGAAAGGTATCGTAATTCATGGAATTCAGTGAAAAACTTTTAAAGCGATTAAAAGTGGCCTATACCGTGGGTGTACTTACGGGAGCAGGGATTTCGGCAGCCAGTGGTGTGCCGACTTTTCGAGGAAAAGATGGATTATGGAATAAATATCGTCCCGAAGAGCTTGCTAACTTCGAGGCTTTTCAGAAAAATCCCAAGCTGGTGTGGGAATGGTACCAATGGCGCAGGGAATTAATTCAGAATGTGCAACCCAATCTGGGACATTACGCCCTGGTGGATATGGAACGAATTTTTCCCGAATTTGTCGTTATTACTCAGAATGTGGACAATTTGCATCAGCGTGCCGGAAGCAAGTACGTTATTGAATTACATGGGAACATTTTTCGCAGTAAATGTTCCCGGTGCGGCAAACCTTATTCCGGAGAAATTGATATTAAGAAAGGAATTCCGGTGTGTCCCGAGTGTGGAGGGCTTATTCGTCCCGATGTGGTGTGGTTTGGCGAAATGTTACCGGAGGAAAATTTGCGAAAAGCCCAGGAGTTTGCTATGGCCAGCGAGGTGTTTTTTGCCATTGGGACTTCAGCGGTGGTGGAACCTGCCGCCTCGTTACCTTATATGGCCAAAGGGAATGGCGCTTACGTGGTGGAAATTAATCCCGAAAAAACACCGCTAACCGATGCCGCCGATGAGCATCTGGAAGGAGAAGCTGACCGGATTTTACCTTCGCTGGTCATCGAACTGGAAAGAATTCGTTAAAGAAAATTAGTTATCTTATGAAAAAGCGTATCATATTAATTTTATTGACTCTGTTTTTTTTCGCTGTTAACTGGCAGTGTGCCTATTACAATTATCTGTTCAATGCCAAAAAACAGTATGAACTGGGAATTAAGTTTTTGCAAAAAAATCCCGGTAAAGTTCAAAATCACCAGGCACGCCAGGCATTCGAGAAAACTATCGAAAAATGCTGGAAACTGATTGAAATTTATTCCGATAAAAGCAAATATGCCGATGATGCGCTTCTTTACATCGTAAAAAGCGAATTTTATCTAAACAAATTGACGCAAGCCAGCCTGCACGTTAAGCAATTCATTTCCAAATATCCCCAAAGCGATTTAATTCCTGAAGCCTATCTCTGGTACGGGAAAATCCTGGTAAAAGAAGGAAACATCAAAGAAGGAACAGAGTACCTTTACAAAGCCATCAATGCTTCCGATAAAAGTTTCATCAAAGCCTACGGATACTTTGAACTGGGTTCCATTGCCTTCGAAGCTCAGGATTATGAAAAAGCACTGGAACTGTTTCAAAAAGCATTAAAGGAAAAAATCCAGCCTGTTTACAAAGCATTTCTTCAATTTTATCTGGGAGAGTCGTTTTACCAGCAGGGCATGTACAAAGAGGCGATTAAGCGCTTCAAGAAAGTGGAGAAATTTTCTCCCAGCATCGACATCGAGTACAAGACCAAATTCCATCTGGCTCGCTCCTATGCGGAACTGGGTAAGTACAAGGAAGCACATAAAATTCTCCGCAAAATGCTAACGGCTCCGCGGTTTAAGAATTTTGTACCGCTGATTAAAACGGAGATTGCCACTATCTTCGAAAAACAGGGCAAGCTGGAAGAGGCGGTGCAACGTTACAAGGAAGTGGTGCGAGAACATGTGTCCAATCCCGGTACAGCGCTGGCGGCTTTTAACCTGGGTCGATTGTACGAGAACGAATTATCGGATGTGGATTCCGCTGTGTATTACTATGGAATGGTTAAAAAAAGTTATGCCCGTTTCGACAGTGTGGAAATTGCCGAGTACCGCAAGAATTTCCTTTCTAAATTGAAAGAGATAAAGGATGCAATCCGCAAGGACAGCCGCCTGGTTTACCGGCTGGAGCACGATTCCTTTTTCCGCGATTCTCTATACAAAGCTCAACTGGAAGATTCGTTACGGCGAGAACTGGAAAAATTACAGGGTGTCTCATCCGACACCAGCGATACCAGCCTGATTGCCCGCGATAGCACCCATGCTCTTTCTTACGAGGATTCATTAAAGAAAGCATTGCGGGATTCCCTGCAAAAAGCCAGGGAAGATAGCCTGAAAAAAGCGCAGGGTGAGGGAGGGGAAAACCAATTTATGTCTGAGGAAGATTTTCGCAAACAATTACTGGGCGATGAAGGGGGAACACAAAACAAGCAAACAGATAAACAGAAGGAAAAGAAACAATCAAAAGAGAAGAAGAAAAAGAAAAAGCCTCTGGAACGTCGTAAACTTCCTCAGATAAAGCAGGATTTGATGAGAAGCAAATATCATCTTGCAGAGTTTTTCCTGCTGGAAACGGAGAATTTTGATTCCGCCCGGGTGAATTACGAGAAATTCCTGGCTAATTATCAGGATTCGGTGTTAACTCCCAAGGCACTGTATTCTCTGTATTACATTTATTCGCAGCCCGAATTTCGGCAGGATAGTTTAAAGCGGGATTCACTGGCCAATGTGCTGATTCAACAATATCCCGAATCGCCTTTTACTTACCAGATATTGAAGCAGCGAGGGGTGCTGCAGGATACTTCTTCCCGGGATTCACTGGAGCAATTGGGACATCAGTTGTTTCGAGAGGCAGAAAAGCGGTTCGATGAAGGCGATGTGCAGGGAGCGCTGGATTTGTATCAGCAGGTGGCAGAAATGGATTCGAATCTCATCTGGTCTGCCAAAGCGCGGTTGGCTCGTGCCTGGATTTATGAGCAGGTATTAAATGATATTCCCAGAGCAGTGGAAGAATATACCCTGCTGGCAGAACATTATCCGCAACCCGAGTTTGTGGCGCTTGCCCGGAAGAAAATTGCCCCGCCGGGAACACAGGCGGTTAGCGACACCTTGCTGGCTTCGGCAGATACAACGGCTCAGGATACCTCCACCGTCGCCCAACTTGACACTGCGGTTATTGCTCATGGCATCGTAGGCCTACCTGACCTATCTCATTCCGAGCGCTACCGGCAATGGAGAATGAGACGAGCACGTATGTCAAATCGGTAAACAAAATGCGCCTATTTTTCATAATCATTACATTTGCTTTAGTGGTGGGAATCGCTTCGTGCACCCACAGCCATAATTTAAGACATCGGATAGCCCGGGAATCGCCGCAACGTGAGCAACTACGGCGAGATCGAACTGCCATTACCACCAGCAAAGTGTTAGAAGGATATGCTTCCTACTACGGAAAAGAATTTCACGGGAAAAAGACCGCCAGCGGTGAAGTGTTCGATATGTACCGGCTTACAGCTGCCCATCGCACTCTTCCGCTGGGTACCATCTGCCGGGTCACCAATCTGGATAATCATAAATCGGTGATTGTGAAAATCAACGACCGAGGGCCGTTTGTGGAAGATCGGATTCTGGATCTTTCCTATGGAGCAGCCAGAGCACTGGACGCCATTTCAAAGGGAGTCATCCCTGTTCGGATCGAAATACTTCAATATCCAGAGGAGAAAAAATAGTGGTTAATTGCATCTTAACCAAGAGTTCTACTCTGGTACCAAGTGCTTCGGGAATCAAGCACAGAGTACCACAATTGCGTTTAACGAATTCACAAACCCATTGATTTTCATAAATTCATTCAATTATATTTGCCCGAAACAAACAGAAAAGAGGAGAGAATATGGCAAAGCCTGTTCATATTTCTGATGCCACATTTGAAGAGGAAGTGCTCAAAGCGGATGTTCCGGTGATAATCGATTTTTGGGCAATCTGGTGTGGCCCCTGTAAAATGATTGCCCCAATCATGGAAGATATTGCCGAAGAATATGATGGCAAAGTTAAAGTGTGTAAGCTGGATGTGGATAAAAATCCCAATGTGGCGGTGAAATACGGGATTCGCAGTATTCCCACTGTGCTCTATTTTAAGAACGGAGAAGTTGCCGATCGCATCATCGGAGCCTATCCCAAATCCCATTTTGTGGAACGACTGGAAAAATTGTTATAACGGACGGGGAGTAAAACTCCCCGTTTTTCATATAGAGAAACAGTCCATATTAAACCAGGCCGATTCTAAATGCTTAAAATCAAAGAGGTACAATTTGTTAAAAGCATTGTGCTTTTAAAAGATAAGCCCCGGCCTTTTTACCCGGAATTTGCTTTTGCAGGGCGGTCGAATGTAGGTAAATCTTCTTTAATCAATGCTCTTCTGAACCGTAAAAATATTGCCCGAGTGAGTAAACAGCCTGGAAAAACCCGGTCAATTAATTATTTCTTGATAAACCGAAATTTTTACCTGGTGGATTTACCCGGATACGGTTTTGCGCGGGTTTCGGCCAGCGAAAAAAAATCCTGGCAAACCATGATCGAAAGCTATTTACTGCACAGCCAGGAATTGAAAGAGTTGTTTGTATTAATTGATGCCGTTGTTGGTCCCCAGAAGAACGATCTTCAACTTATCGATTGGCTCCGATATCAGGGAATTCACTTCCGGGTAATTGCCACCAAAACGGATAAACTCAGCCGATCTCAGCTTCAAACCCAGCTTTTACGGATGGGTAAGATGCTGGAACTTCCGGAATCCGAACCGATTATCCCGTTTTCGGCTACCCGGCGTATAGGACGGGGAGATTTACTGGCAACTATCGATCGTTTATTGAAATCAGCTTAAAAGGATAAAAAAACCGCTCCAGCCCGGAAATATTCATAATTCCTGGGAAATAATAAGATAAAAATAGAATAATATTAACATCTTGCTTTTAAAAGAAGGGTTTCACATATTTCGCCAGAACGAACAAAGTAAACAGTGAGGTAACGCAATGAAGATATTAATTAGCGACAAAACGTCGCCCAAATGTGCCGAAATTTTGCGGGAAGCGGGGCACGAAGTGGATGAGAAATTTGGTATTTCCCATGAGGAACTGGTGCAGATTATCGGGAATTACGATGGGCTGATTGTCCGCAGCGCCACGAAGGTAACCCGGGACGTACTGGATGCCGCTAAAAATCTAAAGGTCATTGGTCGCGCAGGTACCGGTGTGGATAATATTGATGTGAAAGCTGCTGCCGAGAAGGGAATTGTGGTAATGAACACCCCGGGCGCCAACACCAATGCTGTGGTGGAATTGACCCTTTCCTATTTGTTTGCACTAAGCCGACATCTCTACCAGGCATCCCATTCCATGAAGGAAGGGAAATGGGAGAAAAAGAAACTTACCGGTCGCGAAGTCCAGGGGAAACTTTTAGGTGTGATTGGCTATGGAAAGATAGGTCGAGAAGTGGCAATTAAATCCCGTTGCCTGGGAATGGATGTGATTTGTTATGATCCGTATGTTGGCCGTGACCTTATTGATCAATTCGGGGTGCGTCTGGTCGCAGATCTGGATGAATTGTTGACCACAGCCGATTATATTACCATTCATGTTCCCAAAACTCCGGAAACCACAAATTACATTCGCAAAGAACATTTTCAGAAAATGAAAAAAGGCGTGTATTTTATAAACTGCGCCCGGGGCGGAATAGTCAACGAAAAAGATTTACTCTGGGCGCTAAATGAAGGAATTATTGCCGGTGCGGGCATTGATGTGTATGAGCAGGAACCTCCGGAAGATTTAAGCCTGGTACAACATCCCAATGTTATTTGTACTCCGCATCTGGGAGCTTCTACATTCGAGGCACAGGAGAATGTGGGAGTTCAAATTGCCCGCCAATTTGTGGACATGTTTGCTGGGAGAGGGATTCGCAATCAGGTAAAACCTAAGAATTAGAGAACTGGAAATATAAAATTTTTACCGGGCCCTGCCGCCGTGCAGGGCTTTTTTATCTCTGCAATGTGTAAAATTATATATACTTGCATTCTTTGTTCCGTGAAAATAAATTTGGGCGCAATCAGTAAGAAAGGGGTTTTATGATGATATGGGAAGATAAAAATTTTAAACTGAAAGTGGGACTGGCCGAGATGTTGAAAGGTGGGGTCATCATGGATGTGACCAATGCCGAACAGGCTAAAATTGCTGAAGATGCCGGAGCGGTTGCCGTAATGGCACTGGAGAGAATCCCGGCGGATATTCGCGCTCAGGGTGGTGTGGCGCGAATGAGCGATCCTAAATTAATCAAAGAAATTCAAGAAGCTGTTTCCATTCCTGTTATGGCGAAAGTGCGGATCGGGCATTTTGCCGAAGCTCAGATTCTGGAAGCCATTGGCGTGGATTTCATTGACGAAAGCGAAGTTCTAACTCCTGCCGATCTGGAATATCATATCAATAAGCACCAATTTAAAGTACCTTTTGTGTGTGGTTGCCGGGATATTGGGGAAGCACTGCGACGTATCGCCGAGGGCGCAGCCATGTTACGCACCAAGGGAGAAGCCGGAACCGGCAATGTGGTGGAAGCGGTAAAGCACATGCGGCGCATCCAGCGCGAAATTAAGCATATTACCACCCTGGGAGATGAGGAATTGGTGGGGTATGCCAAAACCATCGGAGCACCGGTGGATCTGGTTCAGTATGTGCGGGACCATGGGAAACTTCCGGTACCCAATTTTGCCGCCGGTGGTATTGCCACACCTGCGGACGCTTCTCTCATGATGCAATTGGGTGCGGAATCTATTTTTGTGGGTAGCGGGATTTTCAAATCCGAAGATCCGGCTAAACGTGCCCGGGCGATTGTGATTGCCACAACTCACTACATGGATTTCGACACGGTGGCTCGCGTATCCGAAGGATTGCGGGAACCCATGCGGGGAATCGATATTAATGAAATTCCGGAAGAACAATTGCTGCAAAATCGAGGCTGGTAGTTTATGAAAATAGGTGTTCTGGCGGTTCAGGGCGATTTTGAACTTCACAAAAAAACTTTGCGCAAATTGGATGTAGAAGTTGCGGAGATTCGTACACCGAAACAATTAGCAACCTGCCACGGACTAATCATCCCGGGAGGGGAGTCCACTACATTTGTTAAATTGCTTAAAGAAAACGGGTTGTTCCAGGCACTCCGTCAGTTTGGTCAAGAAAAAACTATTATGGGAACCTGTGCCGGGTTAATTACCCTGGCCAGCGATGTGGAAAACAATGGTTTCGAGACCCTGCAGTTGATTCAACTGCGAGTACGACGCAATGCTTATGGCCGGCAGATTGATTCTTTTATTGATACCGTGGAGCTGGAATTATCTGGCAAACGTTTTTCTTTTGAAGGGGTGTTTATTCGAGCTCCTAAAATTGTGGCTTTAGGGGAGGGGACTCGCGCTCTGGGGTACCATGGCCAGGAGGTAGTCATGGCCGAGAATGAACATATTCTGGTGGCGACTTTCCATCCGGAGTTAACAGAAGATTTAAGAGTCCACCAATATTTTTTGCAAAAGGTGGAAGCCAATTTAAAATAGAAGATTTTTGGTCATATCATCATATCAACATATGTTGATATATTGTATTTTGAAATTTTGATTGTTATTTCCCGTATTTAATTAAAATCAGGAAAGAATTAACCATTGCTTATCTCCACATTTTTTGATTTCTCATAAGAATTACAATACGTATCAATTTATTGCTTTATTAATTCATACCCCGGCTTAAAGAATTCCCGCATTATGTCGATTTAAAATATTATAATAAAAGTAAGAAGGAAAGGGTTGTGGCATTTCCTAATATACTCATTCTTGAACCAGATATTGCATTTGCTCAAAAGCTTCAGAAAAAATTGCGAGAGTTGGATTATCTTGCTATTCTGAAAACGGCAATACAGGATCCGGAAGAATTGTTAAAATTGTCGGCTCCCATCCATACGGTTGTACTTAATGTGGAATTGCAAGAACTGGAAGGGTTTACGGTTTATTCTTTTTTAAAAGAAAAAAAAGAGTTTAAAGAAAGCACGTTTGTTTTTCTCGCAGATAATCATAATATTTATATTTTGTTGCGAGAAATGCCGCTAGAGCGAGCCATTGTTCTGGAAAAATCCCTGCCATTTGAGCAATTAATGCAAAAAATCATCAACTTTATTCCAATTCCTACCAATTACCATTCAGAACACAATTATTTCAGAGAGGTGATGGGGGAGTTGGCAGAGCTTTCGCTCAATGAATTGCTGGATTACTGTCGTCTTACGTTATTTACAGGTTATTTAACGCTTTCCAATCTCTCGCAATCGGCTAAAATTATTCTGGAAAGGGGAGAGATTCAGGAAGTTCAATTTCAACATTTACCACAATTTGAAGCTCTGGATATTTTAAAAAGCTGGAAAACCGGGCATTTTGTACTTGAACGGAAACAGATGTCCGTTGCTGAAATCAAAGAGGTATTATCCGAGAAGTTTTCAGGTTCCCGTTATCACATTGAATTAAGTGATTTATTTACCGATGTATTTCATTTTTTATATCAATATTTATCCCTGCAGCTTACAGTGTTTGAACTGAATTCGATTCTGGAAAAACATATTCGGGTTTTTAACGAAAATAGTTCTTTGAAAATCTTTTTTGATCCATTAACAGAAGATGTTTTTTCCATCGAAGGCGTAGTTTTACTAAAGAACGTCCCTGAATTAGTGGAATTACTTTCGGATATTTTCCAGGAAGCTCGTAAAATTTCTTCTGAGATAGATCTTCAGGATTATTTTGATTACTTACAGGAGATTAAACCGTATCTGGACGAAATTAATTTCTTTGATTTGTTAAGAGAATTTTCAACGAATGTGCATCCAGCCAAAACGCCATCTTCAGGCGAAACTGTTTTTTCTTCGCATATAGAAAAAGTTGCCTGAATTGTGGAAATGAAATACACTAATGGGATGGGGTAAAAAGCTGCGAATATAAGTTTACATAATATATATTATATTAATAAATGATTTAAATAAATTAATTTATACTTTTACCAGTTTGATTTCCTGAATAGTTATTCTTATAT